>JALFIB010000063.1 GCA_022776305.1 Lachnospiraceae bacterium | reverse complement strand
CGCGGCCGGCGCACCGATATGCTGTGAAAGAGGATATACCATATCTCCCTTAGGCAGATATTTCACTACCGGACTGTTCTTGGATAATTCTTTTCCGTCATAAGGATGAACACCACCCTTAAAGGTTAAAATTCCCATTTTATTCCCTCCTTTTTATATTAAGCATCCGAAAACGCTTTATTTTTCTTTTTTGTTTCTCAGGTTCTTCAGATTATGTAATTTGTATCCTCGGTTCAGATTTGGATATGCTTTTACGAAACGCTGCATATTGTGACCGACCTTTGCTGCCATAGCTTCTTTTCTCTTCTGAAGCTCTGCACTGATCTCTGCTGTAATTGCAGCACGTTTCTGTTCCATTTCTTTAAGGACTTCCACATCTCCCAGGCGTTCTTTTACACTCTCAAGCGTAGCTTCTTTGGCAAAACCAACACTGGCAATCTTCTCATGCATTTTCACAAGCATTTCGCCCTTTGCCTGCTCCATAGCCGCCTCAATAACAGGCAGTTTCTCGTGAATACGGAAAGCCGCAGCTGCTGAGAAAGCAAAATCCACAACATATCCCACTCCTATCACGCATATGCCGATCTCGCCTACGTAAACCGGATACAAAATCACAATAGATTCCACAAAAGGATGTAACACTTTAAACAGAATCACTGTAAAAGCCCCCCAGCCAAGGGATGCTCCCAGGCAGATACGTCCCTGGAAATTAAATTTATTATCACTGTAATCCCACCAGGACGTATGAAAAATAGACTCCATCAATACGGCTGTCACATACTCCAGCGCAGTTGCCACAACAACTCCTCCCAGATACAGATACAGAAGATTGTCGCTAAAGGGTCTCAGGATCATATAAACAGATACCGCCCCAAATCCATATATGGTACATAAGGGTCCATTAATGAAACCACGGTTTACAAATTTGCCGCTTTTAACAGATACATAACAGGTTTCCCATACCCAGCCAAAAAAACTGTAAATAATCAGCCAATTCATAAGATGATAAAAATCAATCCCGCAAACAGTTAAATTCCACATGCTTTTTCTTCCTTCTGATATGTATTTTTTAATTATACTATAAACCATTTTTTTCAAAAAATCACTACCCAATTTTCAATTTCTTGTGTATAATTAAATACAATTTAGGAAAGGAAAATTCTTAACATGATTGTTAAAAAAATGCCCATTTTACAAGGGTTTCCGGACTTTGAGACTGTTAAATTTTTCACCGGAAAATTCTTCCGAAAATACAATTTTTCACCTGTTTTTTATGACATAGAAACCACCGGATTATCCCGAAAATCCACGTTTTTGTACCTGATCGGAGCTGTTGGAATTGAAGATGAAACTTGGTATTTTCATCAATGGATGGCCGAAAGTGACAAAGAAGAAGAAACAATTCTGAGAATTTTTTCACAATTTCTTCAACAATGTGATTTGCTGATTTCTTACAACGGAGAGCGATTTGACCAACCCTATCTGGAAACAAGATACGAAAAATACGGACTGCCCTCTCCTTTTGAGCACAAAATGTCCCTGGATTTATATCTGACTCTGAAGCCTTTGAAAACACTTCTGAAGCTGCCTGCTCTGAAACAGCCATGTCTGGAAGAATTTCTCGGAATCAAAGACCGAATTTATAACAATGGTAAAGAATGCATTCAGCTTTATAAAGATTTTCTGAAAAAACGAGATGCCATTATGGCAGAAGAAATTCTCGGTCATAACCTGGAAGATGTGCTGGGACTTGGAAGAATTTTTGAGATGCTAAGTTATCTGTGCATTTATGATTCCGAGTATGAGGTTACATATGCTGAGGCAGATGAAGAAGTTGTCATTTTCACATTAGAGCTTCCACACGCTCTTCCAGCTGAATTCTCCAATGGAAGCAATTCTTTCTATATCACAGGAAAAGCTACAGAAGTTAAACTTATTGTCCGAACCGAAAACGGACGACTGAAACAGCATTATCAAAATTATAAAGATTATTATTATCTGCCGGACGAAGATACGATTATTCCAAAATCACTTGGAAGCGGAATTGATAAAAAGCATCGAAAAGCAGCTACAAAAGATACCTGTTATACCTGGTTTAATTGCAGCGAACAATTTCTGCAGAATCCACAGATGCAGAAACAGTATCTGGAACATGCTTTGCCATATTTTCTCAAGGCATTGAAATAAAATGCATAGTAACAAAAAGGGTCAGCCCTGGTGGCCTTTCGCAAGAAAGACTATGGCTGACCCTTTTTCTACCATATAACTGTTAAAACAGAATTTGAATTGTCGCGTCTTGGATCAAATCAACGAACTGTTAAATAGCGATTATCAATCGGTAGCTGTATCAAACCAATGATACAATTCAACGATGAACCCTTTAGACAGCAAAAAGGGGGTTCAAATGAACCCCCTCTGAAATGATTAGTTCTCTTTATCTTCCGGTTTCTCTTTCTTCCTTACAAAGAACACGCCAAGTCCGATTACGATTACTACAGCACCGATCAGTAACAACCATAAAGGATTCCATGTGCCATCCGCTACCTCTGTACCGTTCTGCGTACTGCCATCGCCGGACTGTGTGCTGTCATTACCGGTCCCGGAAGCTTCTGCCTTGTCACCATCTGCTTCATCAGCTCCTTTGTCCATCGGCTCGGTATCAATTACAATGGCATAATCGGATGCGTGGGTAAAGGTCAGTTCTGCCGTGCCGTCCGCTGCGATCTCGTCATAACAGATAAACTCCAGTTCTCCGGTCTTCTCATTATAGTAGAACAGGTTTGCATAAAGTCCGGCGTTGCTTGCATCCATGTTGACGGAAAGCACAGCGGTAAAGCCAAACTCGCCGTCATAAGCCAGACTGATCTGCGTGCTGTAGCGCTCGCCTGTTACATTATTGATGATGTCTACCGGGATGGTATTCGTGTTAGTCGTTACGGTAAAGTCGATGTCTCCAATCGTGTCACCTGTGATGCTCTGTCCGTTTACGCTCCATGTGATTCCATTACCCATATCAAAGACGATGGTAATATCTTTCCCTTTGATCTCATCCAGCACATCACCCGGTACAACGGCGGAACCGTTCATATCCACAGTAACTGTTTTGCCTTCCTGCGTCCGGTTCACTTCATCCCGGATCACATCCCAGCCTTCTTTGCCGTTTTCGCCCCTGATAAAGGGTGCTTCGGTAGTTTCCCCGGTATTCGTAACCGGATTACTGCCCGGCTTGTTATTGTTTCCGGTTCCCGGTGCGGGATTTTCTCCCGGTGCAGGATTCGTTCCCTGGTTGGGTGTTCCCGGTGTCACCGTCGGTTTCACTGTTCCCGGATTGGTATTTCCGTTTCCGGTATCCGTACTGTCGTCTGCGTTGCCGCTGTTTCCTGTGCTGCCATCGAAGCTGTTACCTCTGCCGGAGCTGCTGCCGCCCTTTCCGTCCGAACTGCTGCCTCCGCCTGAGCTGCTTGGCAGCTTCGGGATTACGGTGATGTCATTCTTTTCACCACAAACGGTGCAGTGATGGCTCTTGCTTCCCTCTGAGGTTTTGGTAGCCGGTACGTCGATGGTCCATGCGCTGCTGAAGCTGTGTGCCGCCTTCACGATAATTCCGGACTCGATGGTTTCCTGACAGACCGTACACTCTCTGTGTCCCTTTCCATCGACGGTACAGGTCGGAGCCTGTTCGCCGCTTCCCGTATACAGAATCTCCCCGGCAACGTGGTCGCAGGAGGACCTCGTAATGGTTATGGATACTGTTTCATTTACATAGTTTCCTTTATCCACTCCGTTATATTCTGCGGTTACTGTCACAGGCGAACCTACAGCAAGGGTTGTATCCTTATCTGTATCCCGCCATTTCCAGCTATTTGGCAGCGTAATATCTCCTACCTTCTCACAGCTGTTTGCCACAGACATTGTAGTTCCCGGCATATTTGGAGCATTGGCTGCCTTATTTACCGTTATTTTAATATACATGCTTGCTGCATTGTAATTTGTCGTTTCCGGAAGGGAAGCGGTAATCTTTGCAAATCCTGTTCCCGTAATGGTCACATAGCCGCTTGCGTCAACAGTTACAATGGCATCCATTTTCACTACAGTGCCACTTGGATTCTTGCTTACGGTCACCTCATACTGTAAGGCAGCCTCAGCGCTGTTGTCCGTTGCATCCAGGAGGAACTTGATGTCTCCATAGGTCTTGGTATATCCAGTCGTTGCAGTAATCACAGGTGTTGCCTTTGTAATGGTCAGTACACCCTGGATCACGGTCACCTGATAGTTAGCACTGTTTGAAGTGCCGGTAATGGCATAACCGTCCTCTTTTACAGGAGACGTTTTGGTTGCTTCGCAGCTTAAGGTTACACCCAGCGCATCTTTCGTATCGTTTCCTACCAATGTACCCTCCGGTACCGTAAAGGTCAATGCCGGATTATCCTGTCCATAGGTCTTTGTTTTATTCTCAGCTGCTACCGTAACTGCCTTACGTTTCACGGTCGGTTTAACGGATACTTTAACTGTTTCATACTGTCCATTATACTTTGCATCCGGTGTAAAGGTTACTTCGTAAGTGTTTGTTGTTCCAACACTTGGCACATCAGATACTTTCGTATCCGTCAATGTCCATGTACCATCAATCACGGTATCGCCTGCTTTTGCCACACCGTTTGTCACTGTCATATCCTTGACTGCCGTACCGTAGGTGCCGCTGATGGTTGGTTGCTTCGTAACTACCGGCATAGTTTTACAGGTCGTAAAGATCTGCCCATGGACTATAGCGGTGCTGTTGCCTGCCTTGTCCACTGCCGTCAGATACAAGGTATATGTCGTATTCGGACTTAAGCTACTTAATGTGATCTGCTTTGCTTCTGTTGTCATTTCTACAGAAGACACACCCTCTTTTGCGGTCCAGATAGTCATTCCCTGGCTGTTCTCGCTTAAAGTTGCAAAGTCTGTAATGTTATCCAGTTCAGTCTCACTTATCATATAGAAACAGGTTCCTGCTTCACTTCCGGTAAAGCTGATCTTTGCGCTGGTATCCGTCAGTGTCAGTTCTGCCTTGCTTGGTACCGTAATGCTACTGATTGTAGGTGCAGTCCGATCAAGTACCACGCCGTCTGAGCAGACATAGTCGCTCTTGTTGCCAGCATTATCTATCGCATAGGCGTAGACCACGTATTTATTTTCCGAATCAAGAGATATTCCGGATCCATCTACTTTCGTAAAGTTCCTTGTATCCAATACATCGGAACTCAATACCGTGGTGCTACCTGTCGTATCCACATAATAGTAGTATGCATCAATACCGCTTAAGTTATCCTTCGCGCATACCTTCACATCCACCGTCTCTTTATAGAACAGACCAAAGGAGATGGTATTTACCAGTTTCTTCCACCAGTTTTCCTTCACGCTGATTCCGCAACCATCTTCCGTCCAGGTAGGTGCAGTCTTGTCGATTTTGACCGTCGTAGAATCCGAACCGATATATCTGGTTGTTGTCTGCTTAAACCAGATGGTAACATCCGTTTCCCCTTCCGCACTCACGGTATAGCTGTCTGCAAAGGCTCCTGTAGGACTGCCTGAAAATTGCAGTGCACCCCACGCAGAGTTTGTATCCGCCTTATTCTGAATCGTGACATCGGAGGAATACCAGCCATC
>JALFIB010000045.1 GCA_022776305.1 Lachnospiraceae bacterium | reverse complement strand
CCACTACCCCAGGTGCGCGGGATCTTTGGAAAGTTCCATAAGCGTCTCCGCTGCCGCATGGAAAAACAGGGAATACAGTTCTTTCTGGTTGCAATAGATCAGGGGGCTTAATTCGCTGGGACAGGTAAATACGATGTGGTAGTAATCAATATCCAGTACATGCTCATTCTGGGCGTCAATCCAAAGCTCGTTGGACAGCGCCTGGCACATCGGGCAGGATCTGTCGCGGCAGGAATTGTTATGGAACCGGACGTACCCGCACTCGCCACAATGGGAGACATTCACTCCGTATGCACCTGTCTTACAGTTCAGGATATGGTGCGCAGTTTTTGCCTGGTTTGCGGCTGGCGTGTAAGACTCCAAATATTTCGGGTAAAACTGATGGAGGACGTCCTGCATGGTAGGGTTATCATTTATCACGGCAGCCATCCCCCTCCTTTTCCTCAAAGGTATCAAAGGGACTTCGGATGCCCATGAGTGCTTTTGATGACATCTGCAGGTACACATCTGTCGAATTCGGGCTCCGATGGCCTAACAATTGCTGGATAAACGTATGGCTGACCCCGTCTTCCAGGGCGTGACAGGCAAAGCAGTGCCGCATGGTGTGCGGCGTCACGCCGTCCGGAAGCCCCAACGCTTGTGCATGTTTTTTGATAAACATTTCCACTGTACTGGTCGTAAGAGATTCATCCCTTACGGTGCTTGGAAACAGCCACCCCATTGGCCGGTTATACCTGTACCAGTATTCTGTCAGTATTGCCAGGTTGCGGTCACTGAGTATCGTGTAACGGTCCTGCCTGTTTTACTATGAAACAAAAACTATCTGCTCCAAAGCCTTATATATCCAGCCGTATCTGACCGTCTATCCAACTTTTTTGTTGCGCCTCATGTATGACATCTCCCGACATAGAATCGCCCAGCAAAAACGGAGATGATGGATCGTGTTTTCTCATATTTTCTTTTACAAGTAATGCATCCGTATTAGCATAACAGTATCTGCACAGATGTCCGCATGTATCGTAGGCTCCTATATCCACGCCCAACAGACAGGCGCACTGCCCGTTTCGCTGGTTACTCTTTCTTTTAGGCACATCAAGATTTACATGAAGTGCGGTTTCAAAAGTGCTTACCGTCATGCAGCCAGAACAGTCCGCACCGTAAAGAGCTAATTCGTCTCCTTCTGCACAGGGTTTTAATGCTATTCCATATTGCTTCGCAATTCGGATCATTTCTTTCCCAAGAAAGATTCTGTCTTTTTTTGATACCACTCTTGCCTCCGGAAAGTTGCGTTCTACCTTCTTATAAATATCAATAAAACTGATAATGCAGGATTTTGTATATCCGGAAAGCGTCGCAGACATTTTTTCAAATGCCTCCAGATGACGCTCTACAGAATAGGTATCATCAATAAAAATCGGGTCATACCTCCATCCCACACTGTCCACTCCAACGATATCTGACAATCGCTTAAAATCATTCATAACTTTTTCTTTTTCAGGCACATTTGGTTCTATGTCTTTTCCATATGGAGTGATGGTTACAAACCAATACTGTCCGTATGGCTTCAACATCTCCATATACGGCAGCATAGGCGCCGGATTTTTTGTACAAAACGCAATCAGATCTACCACATCAGGCGAAAGGCTGTATCTGGTTACCTGCATCGGATTATAGGGATTACGGACAAGCACAAATCCTTCCTTTATTCTGTTTATCAGCCATTTAGAATAAAACGCCGGGATATCCGTCCTCATTCCTGTCTGTATGATCATTTTTTACTTCCTTAATCCTAATATCTAATTCTATATTCCACATATTTCCAGATTCTTATATTTATGGAATTTTTGTTCTTTTTCAGTGACTTCTATTGGTTCTTAACCTCCCAATATCCTGATTTGTCGCTTCCGATTCTTTCTATTAAATCCTTCTTTCGCAAAGAATCCAATGTCCGCTGGATCGTCCTCAATGATTTTGATGTAGCATCCGCCAGTTCCTGTCTTGTGTAGTAAGGATTCTTTCCAAGCAGACCATATACTGCCTGCTCATTCTTGTTCAGGGAAATATTTACAGTGCCACTTTCAATGCCATTTACAGTGCCATCTGTCTTATTTTCATTTTTCCGTGAAAAAATATTTTTTGTTTTTCTATAAAAAATAAATGTAAATCCATTGTCCGCAAATTCATACGAATACTTTATCCCCGCATCCTTACACAAACTGTTGATACGCTTAAATCCACTGCCAAACTGCTCAATTGACTTATTCAAGTACAGAATTTTGGAAATTGCGGCATTCCGTATAGCAGACTGAAGGTTTTTATTGATATAATCCTCCGGGCTGTATGTACTCGCAAAAGACCCTGGACTGTATATGGTAACTTTACTCGGATGTATGCAGATCTCATGGTATGTACTCCCGTTATACACTGCATGGGCATAGCTGTTCGCTAAAATCTCCCTTACCGCCGCAACTGGAATTTCCGGGATTTCCTCCCTCTCCATACCGACAATCTCACTTCTCCAATTTATGTTTTTCAAAATATATTTTTCCGCTATTCCAAGAAGATTCAAAATGTTGTCTTCATACATCTGCATATCCAAAAATGTAAGTTTTTCATCCGTTGCAAAAATGGCTGCCTTTAATGTTACCGGATGCGAATTTCCAAACAAGACATTTCCGGCAACTGATCGCCAAAGGTCTGCCCTGTCGTAAAAAACTCCGGATTCTTCGCTCTTCCGGAATTTATGGAAAAAATCGGAGTTCCTGTAAATCCGAACAGGTGATATTTTTTGAAATTCTTTACAATGGCTGTGTGCATATCTCCAAACTGGCTGCGATGACACTCGTCAAAAATAATGACGATGTGTTTTGCATATACCTCATGCCCCGGATTCTTCTTAATAAAAGTTGCCAGCTTCTGAATGGTAGTAATAATGATATGTGCGTCTGGATTTTCCAACTGGCGTTTCAGTATAGCAGTCGAGGTATTGCTGTTGGCCGCTCCCTTTTCAAAACGGTCATATTCCTTCATGGTCTGGTAGTCCAGATCCTTACGGTCAACCACAAACAGCACCTTATCGATATATGGCAGTTTCGAAGCAAGCCTTGCGGTTTTAAATGAAGTCAGCGTCTTGCCTGAACCAGTCGTGTGCCAAATATATCCACCGCCTTCCACACTTCCATATTTTCTATAATTATTTGCGATCTCAATGCGGTTCAGAATACGCTCCGTTGCTGTGATCTGGTATGGAACCACAGGCCGGATCGTATACTTTATTAATCTCTGTTTTACCCACAGTTCCAAGTCTTGTAAGTAATTCTGACACGTCTGCCGGAGTGAAAAATTCTCCACCGGACTTTCCAGCATCGGACGCATACATGGTCATAAGGTACTCATATGCATCACCAAAAGCATCAATGGAGTGATCTTTCACATTTCCGAGGTTCATTTCACCCACGCCATTTAACAGTTTGACCAGTTTCTCATTACGCTTGGCAACCGTAGAACCCAATTTGTTGCTATTCACATCATAATCATCGAACAGTCCGGCAAAATCGCTCTCTGCATCACTGCCTTTCGCAGATTCTTCAATATGGCGGAACACTCGCTCCACCGTTTCATTTAAATTTTCGTCACTCGCAGCATTGGCACGAACATTGCAGAATAATTCGCTCGGCAAAATGAAAAAGCCTTTTTCCTCTACCAGTCCGTCACGAGCTTCTTCTGCATCCTCGTCCGGCATTTTTGCAAAGTCAAAATCAGAGTTTCCTGCCTCCGCTTCTCCACTGTTTATGTAATTACACAAATTTTCAGAAATATAACGATAGAACATCGTTCCAAGAACATAATTCTTAAAGTCCCATCCGTCAACTGCTCCCCTCAGTTCGTCTGCGATTGCCCAGATGGCACGATGCAGTTCGTCACGCTCCTGTTCCTTTTTGGTATCAACCATTCTCTTTCCCTCCGTTATCCTCCGGTATAAATTCCAGAATATCGTCCACTCCACAATTCAGGACACGGCAGATGCTTTCCACGCTTTCAAGGGAAATATACCCGCCTCGTTTCAACCGTGTGATAATATTTGCGGAAAACCCCGCTTCCTGCTGTAACTGTGCATTCGTCATGTTTTTCTCTATCAATAAATGGAATAATTTCTTATAGCTGACCGCCATGTCGCACCTCCATTTTTACGCCAGAAAATATAAGAAGAGTATATCACGCAAAAGTGAATTTTTCGATTCAAGAATACATTTTAAAATACAAATTTTCCTCTCAGATAAACCATAATTTGCAACGAAAAGGCATTGCACCTTCAGTTAAAGAAAATGCAACGCCACTCTTTTTCCCAGTTTTGCCGAATAATATCCTTTCGCCAAAATGTATATCTCCTGTTTCCCACAGTCTATCCCCCCAGGTAAATCAATTCCCTCATACCCATTCCGCGGAAACAGAAACACACATCCATTTTCGCCCCAAATCGGCAGAAACCTTTGATTTACTGGGCTTTTTTTGTCAGCAGACAGACTGTCTCAACATGCACCGTCTCCCCAAACATATCACAGCACCGCACCTTCTCCACCCGATACCCGCCATCCGCCAGATACCGCAGATCGCGGGCCAGGGTGGCGGAATCGCAGCTGACGTAGACTACACGCCGGGGAGACATTTTCAGGATAGTGTCAAGGCAGACCTGGTCGCAGCCCTTGCGGGGCGGGTCCACCACGATGACATCCGCACGGATATGATTTTTTTCGTACTGCTCAGGCAGTACCTCCTCTGCCTTTCCCACAAAGAATTCCGCGTTTTCAATGCCGTTGAGGGCAGCGTTCCTTTTTGCGTCCTCGATGGCCTGGGGCACGATCTCCACACCGTACACCTGCTTCGCCTTCTGGGCCAGGAACAGGGAAATGGTGCCGATCCCGCAGTACAGATCCCATACCACCTCATCTCCCGCAAGTCCCGCATATTCCAGCGCAGTGCCGTAGAGCTTTTCCGTCTGCACCGGATTTACCTGATAAAAGGAAAGGGACGAGATCTGATACTTTACATTTCCGATATAGTCCGTAATGTATCCCGGTCCGAAGAGATTGCAGACCTCCTTGCCCATAATCACATTGGTCTTTTCCGTATTGATGCTGAGAGTGATGCTGGTCATTCCCTTTATCCTTTTCAGCTTCTCCACAAGCTCCTCGCTGTGGGGAAGCTTTCTGCCGTTGATCACAAGGCAGACCATGATCTCTCCTGTCCGGAACCCCTTGCGGATCAGGGCATGGC
>JALFIB010000023.1 GCA_022776305.1 Lachnospiraceae bacterium | reverse complement strand
TTGGCATGGACCATTTCTTAGTTGCTTCAAAGGTAGAAAGATACAACGCTTTTAATAGTGCCCCATCACTAGGAAAGACACTCCGTTGCCTGTTTAATTTGCGGTAGGTTGCATTTAAACTCTCTATGGCATTGGTTGTATAGATAACTGTTCTTACATCAGCTGAAAACTTAAATATGGGGGTTATAGCGTCCCAATTTTTATACCAACTCTTCATTGCATTTTGATATTTTGCATTCCATTTTTCTGTTACTTCATCTCTGGCTTCAGCGCCTAATTGCTCATTTGGAGCATTGTAAATCTTTTTCAGATCAGCTGCAAATTCCTTACGGTCTTTGTCAGATACATATTTTAACGTGTTTCTAACCTGGTGCACTATGCATCTTTGGTATTCCGTTTCGGGGAAAGCCGCATTAATGGCATCCTTAATGCCTGTAAGGCCATCTGCGCAGATAATCAACACATCTTTAACACCTCTGTTTTTCAGTTCGTTGAGCACTGAAAGCCAATATTTTGCGCTCTCGTTCTCACCAACTTGAATAGTTAACACTTCTTTCTTCCCTTCAAGGTTAATATCCAACATTACATAGGCTGCTAACTTACGGATTACACCATTATCTCTTACAGAATAATGAATGGCATCGATAAAGATTACTGGATAAATTGAATCCAAAGGACGCTTTTGCCACTCTTCGATTTGAGGGATAATTTTATCAGTTACATCGGAAATGAAACTCTCGGATGCCTCAAAACCATAAATATCCACTAACGTGTCAGATATTTGCCTAGTTGTCATTCCTTTTGCATACATGGATATAATCTTTTGGTCAATGTCGGAAATGTCCTTTTGGCGTTTCTTAACTACTTTAGGCTCAAAAGTAGATTTTCTATCCTGAGGAACATCGATAGTCATGCTGCCATAACTACTGTTAATCTGCTTGGTTTTATAGCCATTACGGTAGTTGTCGCTATCTGATCTCTGAGATTTCTGATAGCCCATATGCTCATCCATTTCGGACTCCATCATTTCCTTAATGGTGCTACCCAACAAGTCCTTGAGAGCCTCTTGAATGTCCTGAGCAGATTCAATTTCGTATTCTTGTAGCAGAGCACGAATAAGATGTCTTTTGCCGTCGGTCATTTGAACATGGTGAACTGGTTGTTTCTCTTTTCTTGGCATAGTAAAAGCCTCCTATGATTTTATTTTATCATAGAAGGCCTAATGAGGTTAGATATTTACAGAGTTTTTCTCACAGTCTCCATTTTCTTGTGAAATCCAGTCCTTATTTTTGATTCATCTGTCTCAAAACTCTGCAATGAAATAAAAATGTGATTCCGACTCCATGAAACCCATATAATTTTGTGATTGGGGTTGTATTTTTCGAGACTTGCGCATATAATAAAAATGTGATTGAGAAACACTAAAACTCCAATAAAAGTGTGAGGAGTGAGTCTATGGAACGATTTATTTTGAAAAAGCTGCTGGACTGGAAGAATTCTCCCTACCGTAAGCCTTTAATCCTGAAGGGTGTACGTCAGGTGGGCAAGACCTGGATTCTGAAAGAGTTCGGCAAGCGTTACTATGAAAATACCGCTTATTTTAACTTTGATGAAAACGAAGAATACAAACAGTTCTTTGAAACCACCAAGGATGTTGATCGTATTCTACAGAACCTGATGCTGGCAAGTGGTCAGAAGATCGTGCCAGAAAAGACCCTCATCATCTTTGACGAGGTGCAGGACTGCCCGAAAGTCATCAACTCCATGAAGTATTTCTGCGAGAATGCTCCGCAGTATCATATAGCCTGTGCCGGTTCTCTGTTGGGTATCGCTCTGGCGAAGCCATCTTCCTTCCCTGTGGGCAAGGTCAACTTCATGCAGATTGATCCCATGACTTTCTCGGAATTCCTGATTGCCAATGGTGATGAAAACCTTGCTGCATATCTGGAAAGTGTGGATACCATTGAGCCGATCCCCGATGCGTTCTTCAATCCTCTGTATGAGAAATTGAAGATGTACTACGTCACTGGCGGTATGCCAGAATCCGTTTTGATGTGGACAGAAGCCCGTGACGTTTCTGCCATGCAGGAAGCTCTGTCCGGCATTATCGGCGCTTATGAGCGTGACTTCGCAAAACACCCCAATATCAGCGAGTTTCCGAAGATTTCTATGATCTGGAAATCTATTCCCTCTCAGCTGGCGAGAGAAAACAAGAAGTTCATTTATAAGGTTGTCAAAGAAGGTGCCAGAGCCCGTGAATACGAGGATGCGCTGCAGTGGCTGGTAGATGCTCGACTGGTGCATAAGGTCTATCGTAGCTCTGCGCCTGGCCTTCCTGTGGCCGCTTACGATGACCTGTCCGCATTTAAGATTTATCTGGTGGATGTGGGACTGCTCCGCCGACTTGCACAGTTAGCTCCTACTGCTTTCGGTGAGGGTAACCGCCTGTTCACCGAGTTCAAGGGCGCATTGACCGAGAATTTTGTGTTACAGACTTTGGTTACACAGTTTGAAGTAATTCCTCGCTACTGGACACAAACCAATCCTCCGTATGAGGTGGATTTCTTGATCCAGCGAGAGAATGATATTTTCCCTGTTGAGGTCAAATCTGAAGCCAACACATCCAGCAAAAGTCTCAAGAAGTTCAAGGAACTGTTCCCAGATAAGGTCAAGCTCCGTGTGCGCTTCTCCCTGGACAATCTAAAACTGGATGATGATGTGCTGAATATTCCTCTGTTCATGGCAGATCAAGCTGATCGACTGATTGGACTGGCATTAGAAGCTCGAAACAGTTAATTTTCGTATATTGCCGTGGCATATGAATAGTATTTTGTGCACCTTTCGAAACCTCCGTAAACATGGGGAAAACGCCGTAACCATGCGGCTTTTCGCCCTTATGCTAAGAATCTGTAGTTGAGCACATTTTAGCATAAGAGCGCGCATTTTCCAATCAAAAGTTGCAATTCGAAGAAAATATGGCTCAGATTACCCTTATTATGGGCATCTGAGCCGTTTTTATCAGCTTATTAGACCTGCTGCCAGGGGTTGATTAGCTTTACACGCTTACCAGTGGCCTTATAATAGTCCTGCTCTTAGCGGTAAATTTAATAAAATCTTGAAAAGTCTCAGCTTGTAAGCTTACAG
>JALFIB010000298.1 GCA_022776305.1 Lachnospiraceae bacterium | reverse complement strand
TTAAAATACTACTCGATATTTAATAAAAAGTCAATAAGTAGAAAAGAAAAAATATAAATATCCTCTTCGGAGAAAGAGGAAAAAACTGCGTAAATACTTGACTTTTTCTGATTTTCTGAGAAAATAACATGGTAGAAAAACGGAAATGCGATGAAAGTGTGAGATTGTTAACAAAAGGTAATATTTTGTAACAAGTTTTCGCAAAAACACAAGATAATGTGGATACAAAACAATGTCGGAGGGAAGCGTATGAGACTTAGGAATATACCGGGATCACGAGAGGCGATTGCCGCAAGTGGTTTTGTGGTGCACGAAGATGTGATGAAAGAAAAAAAGGGGTGCTGGAATACCGTATTCGGAAATGAAAAGCCTATTTTTATAGAGGTAGGGATGGGTAAAGGAAGATTCATAACAGAGTTGGCGATCCGTTGCCCCCAGAATAATTACGTCGGTATAGAGAAGTATTCCAGCGTACTGCTGCGGGCTTTGGAAAAAAGGGAGCAGATGGAAGAAGTAGATAATCTTTATTTTTTGAGAATGGATGCAGAAGAGCTGCCGGAAGTGTTCGGAGAAAATGAAGTGTCGGGCATTTACCTCAACTTTTCAGATCCGTGGCCGAAGGATCGTCATGCAAAACGGCGCCTTCCCAGCAAAGAATTCTTAGCCCGCTATGACAAGATCTTAAAGCCGGAGGGCAAGGTGGAGTTTAAAACAGACAACCGCGGCCTGTTTGACTTTGCGCTGGAACAAGTAAAAGAAGCCGGATGGGATCTGGAGGCGTGCACCTTTGACCTCCATCATGATGAAACAATGATGGAAGGAAATATAATGACTGAGTATGAAGAACGGTTTTCTGCTCAGGGAAATCCTATCTGCAAGATGATCATTTCACGGAAAAAGTAGGGATATTTTATGTCTATTTTCCCCTTGGCTCATAATATAGTAAGAAAACCTATCAGGAGCTGGGCCGGGGCATATGCGTATCAGCGGCGTAAAAAAGAAAATCTATCATATGACTTATGACAAACCTGTTTTTAATAAGAAGATGCTCCAGATGAAAAAATCGCTGGATGAGATAAAGCAGATTCTGGGAAGCCCAAGGAATAAGAAAATATGAGAGGAACCTACAGAAAAGCCAAAAGAACTTGCAAGAGTGAAACTTTGCGAAGGGTCATAAACCTTATGAAGAGTCATAAACTTTGTGAAAAGTCATAAACTTTGCGAAGAGACATAAATCTTATGAAGGCTCATAAACTTTGCGAAGAGACATGAAAACTTGTGAGAGCCATAAACTTTATGTATGAAAAATGTGGAGCTGGTTAATCATCCAGCTCCATGTTTTTTAATGCGCTCTCTACCACTGCATCAGAAATATTCTTCTTTCGCAGGCGGTGATTCAGATAACGGTCAAAAAGATAACTCAGGAAAGCTACCACCGGGACGCCCAGAAACATGCCGATGATACCTGCAATGCTTCCGCCTACTGTAATTGCAAAAATGATCCACAAAGGCTTCATGCCGGTGGAGTTGCCCAGAATCTTCGGCCCTAAGATCAAGCCATCAAACTGCTGCAGGCAGAGAATCAGGATGGCAAAAGCAATGGCATTGATGGGGCTGATAAACAGCATGATCAAAATTCCGGGAATGGCACCGATGAACGGTCCGAAATAAGGGATCATGTTTGTGATGCCTACCACCAGACTGATCAACAAAGTATAAGGAAGGCGCATGATGGTCATCAACACGAAACAGAGCAGACCGATGATCAAAGAATCAATGAATTTGCCCACAACAAAGCTGCTGAAAAGCCGGTTGCACTCAGCCAGAATCTCCTTGCACGCCGGAATGTACTTCTTCGGCAGGAACGCATAGATCATCTTCCACGAAATACGCATCATCTGGCGCTTGTCATACAGCATATAAATAGACACGATCAGCGTGATCAAAACATCCACCACCCATCCGGCAATGGAGATGGACAAGGTATAAATCGCAGGCAGCATATCCGTAGCCAATTTCTGCAAAGAAGAAACCAGCTGCGGCAGTGCTTCCGACAAAGGTTTACTGATTACCCCAAAATCCAGAGTAGGGAACTGTTCCTGCAGATCCGCCAGCAGATCCATGATCATTTTGTAGACAGTTGGCATATAATTGACGAAATCAATCAGGTTTTCCGCAATCTCAGGAAGTATAAAAACAAGTGTCAGACCGACAAAACCGAGCACGATCAGGTAAGTAAATAAAATAGCCAACACCGTGTGTACACTGTGCTTAATATGGATCTTCGTACGATCTGCAACGCTGGCAATGGCACGGTAAAACATATGCACCATGGGATTGAGCACATACGCTAAAAGCGCGCCAAAAAGAAAAGGACTGAGCATACCGAAGAACTGCCGAAACCATGCTTTTGTCTGGTCGATATCAATGATACCTTTGAAAATAATGGCAGAGATGAGGACCATGACTCCGCCGTAAATACAGATGGTAAAATATTGATTATTCTTGATAAAGCGCTGGCTCTGCCCTTTCGGGACTTCCTGCGAAGTGTACTTTCCGTCCGGGGAAGCAGAAGCCGTATCTCTTTCAGGGTTTGGGTTTTTTGTCATTTTTCAATAGATCCTTTCTACTGCATAAAATACAGTATAGGAGATTTTCGATGTCCTTTCAAGTACGGTATTATGAAAAAAATATAAAATAGTACTTGCATTTTAAAAAACATTGTATTATAATAACCCTTGCTTGTGAGGAACAAGTAAAAAGGGACGCGCGATTAGCTCAGTTGGTAGAGCACCTGACTCTTAATCAGGGTGTCCAGGGTTCGAGCCCCTGATCGCGCACTGAAAGTATCGCTTTTGCAGACCTTAGAGTTGCGGGGGCGGTGCTTTTTTTTGTGTCCTCAAAAAGCCAGTATTTATGCGGGTTTGCGGCACATCTTTGAACATTCCTCATACGCCTTTGAACATCTTTTTTACATCTTCTAAACGTGTTTTTACGCCTTTTAAAAAGTAATCACAAGTAATCACTGTAAAGCTTTCTCAAATAGTTTCCGATTCTCAGCATCCTCGTTTGTATCATAACAATAGTATGCCAAGGTGGTTCTTTCGTCTGAATGACCAAGCATAAGTCTTGTTGTATCAATACTTACTCCATTATTCAAAAG
>JALFIB010000230.1 GCA_022776305.1 Lachnospiraceae bacterium | reverse complement strand
AAACTGCCATCTTCTTTTAAAAGTGATTGTGCCTTCGTCACTTCATGGTTTCTCATTTCATCACCCCACTACATGAAATCCTCGCTCTTCCTCCAGCGGAATCTCTCTTCCATCGATCCAGTCGATCACGATATAACGGTCGCGGTTCAAATTTTCAAGCATTTTTTCAATCATCATGCTTCTGCCCTGTATTTCCATGGTAACGGAACCATCCCATTCATTTTTCACCCATCCTGTAAGCCCCAGTGACTGTGCAAGGTATTTTGCTTTATATCGAAAACCCACGCCCTGCACACGTCCGCAAAACTGGATATGTTTACGTATTTCAGCCATTATGGCATACCCCCGTTATTATCCTGATATTTTTGTATTCGTTAATTCCTGTCATTACTGAGATTCAGGTGCATCCTAATTCATAACTTTTGTACCTGACAATACATCAATAGTAACAATTGTGTACCTTCTGCCATTCACAGATTATGTTCACGTTATCCAGCTCTATACTGCTGAGATAAGTATACAGCATTTCATTTGCCGAATCAGAAGGACAGTATGCTTTCGCCTGTTCATACCAAGTTTTTCCGTTAAACTGGTCATATGCTTCTTTGGAAGCTCCACCGTTTTCCGGATGGAAGACGTAACCGTATCGCGCCAATATCTCGTTGATTGCCAACTGGGAGCGATAATGTTCTTCTTCCACACTGTCTCCCTCAAGTTTCTTTAGGTCCTCGTCGGTTATGGTCCTGATACTGCTGTAAGGAAGGATAAAGTCTGATGCCGGAGCCTGGATCCCATTGATCACAGTGAGCATCTCTTCTTCCGTTGTGCCATTTTGTACAGCAGAGAGAATCTCAGGAGTCACAATTGCCTGCTGCTGTCCCGCAGCATAAGATGCCACATTGTACGGCGCTATATTGACGTACATCCCTTCCGGCTGTACCCAGTATTCCATGAGATCAAAGCATCCGCGGATGTCTTCTTCTGTAATATTCTCAACCTTTCCAATAATATCTTTGCGGTAAGCTTCTACCACAGCATTTTGAGCGGTTGTTTCATCGCACCCAAGAATGCCGCCCATGGTGAGTTCGCCCCCGGTACGAAGATCATAAGTAGTGCCAAAAGGATAATTATATCCGTGGACTCCGCCATAATAGGAATAATAGAATTGTTCCACCGACAAAATATCCCCATCCAGATAAACCGACTCACAAGTCACCTCAGCACATACGGCAGCGGCTGCTTCCGGATTATATTCTTTTAATTCCTCTGCAGCGTTTCTCAAATTTTCTCCTTCTTCAGCCATCATATTTACCGCTTCTTCATAAAAATGCTGATTCACTGCATCTACAATATTCTGGTCGAATCCATCAATCCCTGTGACAACAGGATATTCAAATTTTAGATTATCACCCTCAGAGATGGTTTCGATATTTACTTGATATACCCCAAAAGAGGATGTCCGGGATTCCTCGGCATAAGATGTACCGGCATAATAAAATGCCGAACATGAAGCCAGGACCACTGCCATATACCATTTAAAAGAATGTTTTTTCCCTTTCACACTCACTGCCTCCTTTACCATTTCATGCATAATGCGAAACATACATATAAAGAATATACGTATGGCATCATATACCCCTAATTTCATACGTATTTCTTTATATTCAATATATCATTTTTCCCATAGTACATACAAGCCCATAATCATCCATGTTTTAAGCATAGAAAAACCACCCCGAACTTTGACTAAAGAGGTGGTAATTTCTATGTTATCTCTTTGTAAGGTCAAACATACAGCTTCACAATTGCCGGGACCCATAAGGATCCCGGCAGCGTTTTTTATACTATACGCTTTTTACAGTTTTTTACAGATTTTACAGTCCTGCTTTTTTTGCAGCTGCTTCTACTACGTGGCTTACCAGAACGGATGTGGTAACGCTTCCTACACCGCCCGGTACCGGAGTAATTGCATCTACGATCGGCTCTACTGCTGCGTAATCAACATCGCCGCAA
>JALFIB010000163.1 GCA_022776305.1 Lachnospiraceae bacterium | reverse complement strand
ATATCGATTACTTTTTGCCAAGCCTTTATGATGCCCTTGCCATGACCGGTGCGTCCGACGCGCAGGAGGCGGCAAAGAAATACCTTGACTGCGGCGTAAAATGTGTGGTCATAAAATGCGGAAGTGAGGGCTGCTATTTTGCGCTGGGAAAATATGAAGATGAGGGATTTGGCGGCGGAAAACTTGTGACTGAAGAACCTGTGACAGGGGGATTTGCGGCGGGGGGATTTGCGTCGAGGGAGCCTGTTTCCGAGGAACTCTGCGGTATGGTGCCTGCAGTTAAGGTTGACCCGGTAGATACCACAGGAGCTGGAGACTGCATGTCCGCCCTGTTTATCAGCAGGATCCTGCGTGGAGAAAGCGTCAGAGAAGCTTGTCGCTTCGCCTGCGCGGGAGCATCTTACAGCACTTTGTTTTTAGGGGCGTCCGCGGAAAAGCTGACAGAGAGGCGGATCTTAGAATGGGCGAGAGTAGAAGAATGACCAGTGAACAGAAAAGGATGGGAATGGAATTTCCGAGATAAAAATAGATTGTGAACAGAAAAGGCCCGGAATGGGTTTCCTAAGATAAAAGGGATAGATCGCAAGGTAACGTAATATGGATTGCAAACTAGAAAGGGGACATAGTCATATGTATTTTGTACCGGATGGAACAAAACTTTGTGGATTTTATGAATGTGAGGACTGCGGCAGCCGTTTTTTGTCGATTCAGATCGGGCCGCGGATCATATGCCCGTACTGTGGGGAAGCTCCTGATATGGAGGTGGGGCCGGATGAAGAAATGCCGGAAATCCATGAGGCAGCTGCTTTAAAAGAGATCATTGAAGGGGAAAATGTAGAAAAAATGGACACACTTTTAAGCCTTGCACTAACCGGTGGGGATTACAGCTGGATCTAAGGATGTGGTGAAACGAAGAATACAACCGGATCTGGCATGTGTTGAAGCAGGGATGATAACTGGATCTGGCATGTGTTGAAGCAGGGGTTAAAACTGCATCTGACATGTGAAGAAACAAGGAGAATGACGTGATAAAAACACGATAGATGTGAGAAAGAAACGATTTCAGAATTTAGAAGGAGAAAAAGCGTTGAGATGAAAAAGATAGAGACGGTAGCAATTTTAGGAGCAGGAGCGGTAGGAAGCTATTTTATTTACGGGCTGAATGAAAAGTTTGGAGAGAATCTCTGGATCATTGCAAATGGAGAACGGAAGGAAAGGCTTGAAAAGGAGGGCCTGATGATCAACCATGCACAGGTAGCGCTTCATGTGAAAACACCGGAAGAGGCACGTGGGGTCGATCTGCTTTTGGTAGCAGTAAAATATGGCGCATTGGAAGCAAGCCTTGAAGATATCGCAAAAGTAACCGATGAACACACCATCGTCATGAGCCTGATGAACGGGGTAGACAGTGAAGAGGTCATCGGGAACCGTATTGGAATAGAGCATCTTGTTTATTCTATGATGAAGATTGCTTCAGAACGTGACGGGAACAGCATCGTGTTCAATCCTCTTGTGACGCAAGGCGTCTATTTTGGTGAGGCGGATAAAGCTGCATCAGAGGAACGTATCCGAGCCATAGCAGATGTGTTTGAAGGATCGAAGGTAAATTATCACATTTGTGAGGATATTATTCAGGACATCTGGTTTAAATATGCCCTGAATATCAGCAAAAACCTGCCGCAGGCAATGGTAAACTGCGGTTATGGCGCTTATACGGAGAGCGAAAATGTAGCAGCCTTAAGCAGCAAGCTCAGAGATGAGGTAGTGGCCGTAGCAAAAGCAAAGGGTATCGATATCTCCGATACCAACAACGGTGCAGGAAAGAATTCTGCCATTTCTCCCAAAGCACGTTTTTCAACCCTTCAGGATCTGGATGCGAAACGCCATACGGAGATCGACATGTTTTCCGGTACACTGGTGCGTATGGGAAAAGAACTTGGGATCCCTACTCCTTATAACGAATTTACATACTTTATGATCAAGGCATTGGAAGAGAAAAACGACGGAAAGCTCAGCTGACGAGGAAGAATTTTATGTATTATCGGATGGATTATGAGTCACCGCTTGGAAGTATTTTTCTTGCCAGCGATGGAGAATATTTGATTGGCCTTTGGTTTGAGGGGCAAAAATATTTTGAAGAGAGCAAGGCAAAAGAAATGTGTGAAAAAAAGAATCTTCAGGTATTTGACAAGACGAAAGACTGGCTGGACCGATACTTTCGTGGAGAGCAACCTCTGATCGCCAAACTGCCGCTTTCGCCTGCCGGCAGCGATTTTCGGCAGGAGGTATGGAAATTGTTATGCGAGATCCCTTATGGGCAGGTCACTACTTATGGAGAGATCGCAAAGAAGGTCGCGAAAAAGCTGGGCAGAGAAACCATGTCATCGCAGGCAGTTGGCGGAGCTGTGGCTCACAATCCGATCTCTATCATCATTCCCTGCCATCGTGTTGTGGGGGCTGACGGAAGCCTGACTGGGTATGCAGGGGGAGTGGAGAAGAAAAAGAAGCTGCTGGAGTTAGAGTCAGCACAATTTGTTTCAGATATGAAAGTGATGATCTGACTGAAGTAATGCAAAACTGGATGGGAAAAGATCCTATCAGTATGGTTAGCGAAGAGAAGGTGCAAAGATGACTGGCGGTATTATCGAGATAGATGTCCATGGGATGCGCGTGGAAGAAGCAGTGAGAGCGGTGGCAGGACAAGTCCATGGAGCCGGAAACAGTGTGTATAGGATCCGGGTGATCCATGGCTATCATGGCGGCACCAGAATCAGGCAGGGACTCCGTGAAGAATTCAGTTATGGAAGAGAGCCGAAGGTTAAGCGGATCGAGATGGGACAAAACCAAGGAATTACAGAATTGATCTTACGGGAGTACTAGATGGACGCGGATACGAGGCAATAGGAGGAAAATGTCTCCAAATAACTGAATAGCCAGATGAGGAGCGAGATTTCAGCGCTTTTGATTAAAAAAGAGAAGCGTTATGATTTCCGCACTTTTGGTTGAAAAAGAGAAGCATTATGATTTCCGCGCTTTTGGTAAAAAAAGAGAAGCATTATGCTTGTTGAAGTGGGGATTCCATAATGATTACGTGTCAAACCTTATATTTACATGTAGAAAATACCGGGAGTTACATGCCATCTGGACTGGAAATAAAATTGTCCATGTAAGAAACCCCAGAAGCTACGTGCCAGCCTGCAAATAAAAAGTCAAGCCTAAATTGATGAACATTGAAAATTTTATACAGGTTGAAAAATGGGTATCAAAATAAGACCACCACACCAGTGCTGGTCTGAAAAGATGTTTATGAAGCTATTCTGAATCCGGAAGAGATGAGAGATATTCTTTCACTCGACCATAATAGATTCGTAGGAACTTGTTGGCACCTGCTGTCATATAGACATAATAAGGTTTACCCTGAGCACGCTTCTTATCTAAGAACTGATATACCGGATCATCTTGTGGCATCGTCTTGATAAGAACATCCATTACCTGGAATAGTGTTTTGCGCAGATCTGCAGAACCTCTTTTTGAAGTGGGTACACTTTTCTGCTCATATGTACCAGATCCATTTACACCGGGATCTACGCCGGCAAATGCAGTGATAGCCCCTTTATGAGTGAAACGGGTTACATCACCGATTTCAGCCATGAGTTGTGGCCCGAGAGAGGGGCCTACCCCTTTCATTTCCACGACGATAGGGTATTCTGGGAGTTTTGATGCAGTATCATTCATGAGCGTGCGAAGTCCCTCGACGGTTGTAGAGGCGCTGTTGAGCTGGTCAATCGCCTGCTTGATGATAAGTTTTGTTATTTCATCCTTTGGAAGTACAGGAACAAGCTCCTTTGCTTTTCCGTAGATTTCCTCAGCCTTTGCCTGACTGAAGTTATACTTCTTTCTTTTGCACCACTTCTGATAGTGGTCAATAAAGGCATTAAGAGACATCTTTCGAACACAGTCAACATGCCAGTAAGTGGATGCAAAATCAACCCATTTCTGGCTGCCGTTACTTCGGGCTGGGCTGTCAAAGTAAGTATTAACGCCAGGATAGGTTTGATCAAGGATGCCAATGAGATTATTCTTCATAGCCGTCTTGTGTTTCATGTAGAAGCCAAACTGACGGTTCATGGTTTTAAGCTGATTGCGTAATTCATCCATAACACTATACTGTTTCAGATTTTGCCACTTGTCAAGCGCATAGCGTGCAATCTTCACTGCATCTGCTTTATCGGATTTGACTTTACGAAG
>JALFIB010000157.1 GCA_022776305.1 Lachnospiraceae bacterium | reverse complement strand
GAATATCCTCCATTACCAGATCAGACCCCCTCACGCCAAGGCTCCTTATCGGATGCTCCCATCTGTAATGTTTCTTAAATAATTCAAATGCTGCTTTTACAATTTCATCCGTAATATTTGTCGGCCGGCTGATACGCTTCTGCCTTGTGATGCTGTTCAGCCCGTGATCCCGGATTGATATTTCCACCACATTACATTTGAAACCATGTTTTCGTAATCTGGCAGATACACTTTCCGATAATGCCATCAGAATAATCCAAACATCCAGATCAGTTTCCAGGTCTCTGGGCGTCGTTGTACTATTCCCAATGGACTTGACCGGTGCTTCATATCCCTCCGTACAAACCGGATCTGAATCATATCCATTCGCAAATGCCCATAACACCAGACCAATTTTCCCGAAATGGCTGTCCAACAGTTTTTCGTCCGTCTGTGCCAACTGTCCACTGGTATGGATCCCCAGCTTCTGCAATTTCTTGTTTGTCTGCCTTCCAACATACAAAAGATCTGACACCGACAGTCCCCAGACGATTTCTTTGTAATTGTCCCGATGAAACTGTGTAATAGCATCCGGCTTTTTATAATCAGAACCAAGTTTTGCGAATATCTTATTCCATGAAATTCCAATGCTCACAGTCACTCCGAGTTCATATTTCACTCTTTCACTGATTTCCTTTGCGATTTTCATTCCATCACCCTTGATACTGCTGCTGTCTGTTACATCCAGCCAAGCTTCATCAATCCCATAAGGCTCAATCTTATCGGTATACTCCTCATAGATCTCTTTCGCCATTCCAGAAAATCTGAGATAAAGATCCATCCTTGGAGGGACAAAAATAATATCAGGGCATACCTGTTTTGCCTGCCAGAGTGCCATTCCTGTTTTTACTCCGCATTTTTTCGCAATATAATTTGCTGTCAAAACGATTCCGTGCCTTGCTTCCGGATCGCCACCTACAGCAAGCGGCTTCCCATCAAATTCTGGATGATGAAGCATTTCAACGCTGGCATAAAAACAATTCATATCACTATGTAAGATTGTTCTGTCACCCATCCTGTTCTCACCTCCGTACGGCTTTCTTATCAGTCCTTGCACCGTTAGTATAAGCCGACATTATGGAGATAGTCAACTGACATTTTGGTTGTATTATCCCCATAACGGAGATTTTTCTTGATTTTATTGTATAAGTGATGTATAATGCTTCTATAAGAATCTAACGGAATTTCATAGAAATGAGGCGACTATATGCGTTCTATTGGCAGTATTATTGCAGAAAACAGAAAAAAGAAAGGGCTTTCGCAGCCAGAACTTGCGAATTTACTTTCTAAGCAAGGAATTGACGTTACAGCAAAAGCAATCTCCAAATGGGAGACGAATGCACGAGAACCGGGACTGCATGTTTTTCTGACTCTCTGTAAATTGTTGGATATTGAAGATATTTATGATGCTTATTTCGGGAAAAACCCTTATAGTGTAATGAACGGTTTAAACCAAGAAGGAAAAGATAAGATTAAAGATTTCGCAAAAATACTAAAAGCCTCTGGCTTGTTTGAACCACCAGTTGCAAACATTATTCCTTTCCGCAGAAAAGAAATCTTTATGGACATCTTCGGAGATGCAGTTTCTGCAGGTACCGGTAATTTCCTGACCGATTCACCGAAAGAATCTTACGAAGTAGGCGATCTTGCCCCGGACAATGCGGACTTCGGAGTCCGGATATCTGGAGACAGTATGGAACCGGAATACCACAACGGGGAAATTGCGTGGATTCAACAAAAAGACAGCATTTGCAATGGAGAGATTGGCATTTTCTATCTCAATGGAGACGCCTACATCAAAAAGCTCCATGATGAACCAGATGGATTATTCCTGATCTCCCTGAATAAAAAATACAAACCTATCGCAATTCAGGAATCGGACTCTTTTAAAATATTCGGCAGAGTTGTTGGCAAGTGTGATGCTTCCGACATCCCCGGTTTTCAATAATCGTAATACAGTCCGTGCCATTCAAGCCGGCTGTTGAAACAATAATAAAGTTAAAGGAAGTGATTGGATGGCAATCAGCAACATTCTGAAAGACATTCGTGTGGAGCGAAATCTAATCCAAGAAGACCTTGCAGAAGCAACCGGCTCCTGCAGCCGTACCATCGGCAGAATTGAACGTGGGGAGCGAAACCCCTCTTTGGAGATGGCAATCCGACTTGCCCATTATCTGGATATGAGCGTGGAAGAGATTTTTAAACTGGACGAAGGAACTTCCAGCCAGCAAAAAACCGAGGAGTAATCCCCGGTTTTTTATATCTACGTTGAAAAATTCAAATCACCAAACCGGAGTTTCACAGTGCTTCTTTCAGTAAATCTTCCGGTGTCATATTAAAAAGTTTTGCCAAT
>JALFIB010000125.1 GCA_022776305.1 Lachnospiraceae bacterium | reverse complement strand
CATGGCAAAATGTGCCCCATGGGCCTCGTCCACGATCAGGATGGACCCTGCCTGATGGACAATCTCTGCTATGCTGCGGATATCTGAAACAACACCGTCATATGTAGGCGAGGTAAGGAACACGGCTTCCGGGTGCTGCTCCCGCAATGCCTCCTGCACCGTCTCAGGCGTGACCGCCCCATTTATCCCCCGCACAAAATCTGTTTCCGGATATAAGTAAGCAGCCTTCAATCCATTCAGAAATACCCCGTGGTACGCTGCCTTGTGACAGTTGCGTCCCATCAGGATCCGGCCTCCCCGTTTCGTGCAGGCAGAGATGGCAGCCAAGATACCGCAGGTACTTCCGTTTATCAAATAAAAGCTCTCCGCCGCCCCGTACAGTGCGGCGGCCCGCTGCTGTGCTTCTAAAAGCACTCCTTCTGCGTGGTGCAGGTTGTCAAAACCCTCTATCTCCGTAATATCCAGTCGGAACGGATCCCCAAAATGGCTTATGTTCCTTTTATGTCCCGGCATATGAAGCGGATAATAATCCGACTGGCTGTATTCTTCCAATTTTTCCAGCAAATGCTCTGCCATATTCCCATCTCCTGTTATTTTTCCATCTCTTGTTATTTTTCCTTTTCCCAGTATAGCAATCTCTCCCCGATCCTGCAATTTATTTTGTGTATCCGTTTAGCTTCCAAAAGAAAGGAGAACCAGTCCGTGCAAATTTGTTTGCTAAGGACTGATTCACCTTTGGTCTGGATGGGCGGAACGATTTCATTTCCTTCCTCAAACCACAGAAAAAATATTGTGGAACAATCTATTTTTTGCTATAGTGTAATTATTCAGATGCCAGATTGTAGGAGTGCGAAGCACGAAACAATCCGTATGGCATCTTTTGACCTCAACATCATTATTCAGGGTCAAATATGAAAATAAAAATGGAGACAATCTTATGGATCTGAAAAATTTCATGTATAAAAGAGGAAATGATGCATCACTGGACCGGGAATTTGAACTGGGTTCCAGATACGGGAAAGTAAAGCTGGCCGACGAGACGGTCTTTTGGAAGAAGGGATTGAAATGGTACTGCCTGCCTCTTGCTGAGGCCAAGCGCGCTTTCCGAAGGATCGAAGCCGTAGATTCCAAAATGTGCTGCGGCAATGTGAATTTTGATATTCAAAAGCTTGTGCTGATCCTACAGGACGACACGGAGCTGGAGCTGTTCATCGGAGAAGGGACTCCCCGGGAAGCAGAATTACTTTATGAAAAACTGCAGTCAAAAGACTGTGGCCTTATGTTCGGAAAAAACTGATTGCAAACCTCCCATCTATGCATTTTAGAAAGGACGTGACTGATATGAAACTTGGTTTTATTGGATGCGGCAATATGGCTACCGCAATTTTAGGAGGTATCTTGAAAAAACAGCTTTTGCAGCCGGAGGAGATCATTGTCTCGGCGCTCCATCAGGAAACACTGGACCGGGCTGCCAAAGCTTACCGTGTACATACCACGCTGGACAACCGGGAAGCTGCATTGGCAGATATTGTTTTTCTCGCTGTGAAGCCCCAGTTTTACCAGCAGGTGATCGAAGAGATCAAAGATACTGTTACCCAAGACCAGATCATCGTATCCATCGCTCCCGGGAAAACCATTGAAACCATCACATCCTGGTTTGGAAAGCAGGTGAAGCTGGTCCGCACCATGCCAAACACGCCCGCTATGGTAGGGGAAGGTGTGACTGCCGTATGCCCCTCTGATGCTGTAACGAAAGAGGAACTGCAGAAGGTCCTTACTTATCTGGAGTGCTGCGGAATCGCCGAGGTGATGAGCGAACATCTTTTAGACGCAGTGGTTTCCGTCAGCGGAAGCTCCCCTGCCTACGTTTTTATGTTTATTGAAGCTCTGGCAGACGGTGCCGTGAGAGATGGTATTCCACGCAGCCAGGCTTACCGTCTGGCTGCCCAGGCCGTTCTCGGCAGTGCCAAAATGGTCCTTGAGACAGGAAAACATCCGGGGGAATTAAAAGATATGGTCTGCTCCCCGGCCGGCACTACCATCGAAGCCGTAGCTGCTCTGGAAAAAGCCGGTTTCCGGAACGCTGTCCTCTCAGGCATGAAGGCCTGCACCGACAAGACAAAAAGCATGCGGTAAGAGGAACCGTGACAAGAAGGATGTCTGCTTTGCATTTTTATGGGCAAACATCCTTTTTTTCTTTATTTTTTTTAAAGGGTCTTCTCAAAAACGGTCAACGGTGTTTCACTAGTATTGACCGGAGCAGTCAACCAAAATGGTATACCTTAAAAAAGATCAGAAATTTTCACGAAAAGAGAAAGTCAGAGGAAAGCAAAATGAATGAAAAATTTTTTTCACTCCCAAAAGAAAAGCAACAGGCAATCCTTGACGCAGGGTACCGTGTGTTTTCACAGAATTCTTATAAAAAAAGTCCTATGAGTGAAATCGCTTCTGCCGCAGGCATCAGTAAATCCCTGCTGTTCCATTATTTCCACAACAAACAGGAGCTTTATCTCTTTCTTTGGGAAAATTGTGCCCAGCTGACCATCCGATATCTGACAGAATACCAATGCTACGAGCAGACGGACTTATTTGAAATGCTCTATCGCGGCTTAAAGGCAAAGATCCGGATCATACATGAGTACCCAAATATAGGCGCCTTTGTTATCAAGGCTTATTACGAAAAAGATCCCGAGGTAGGGCCTGCGATACAGACTATTTACAAAAAATATGTAAATTCCAAGAGTAAGAATTCTCTGATGCGTGTGGATCCCAAGCAGTTTCGCGATGGGATCGATCTGGAGATGATGTACCGCGATATGTATTATGCGTCCGAAGGGTATCTGTTGGAAGAGACGAGAAAAGGGCCGGTTGACGCTGATAAAATGGAAAAAGATTTCATGGAAATGATCGCTTTTTGGAAAGAAATCTATCTGAAAAAAGAGGAATGAATCGAAATGGAGGGATGAGTATGAATGCCATTGAAACAAACAAATTGACGAAATACTACGGAAAATCCCGGGGAATCATAGACCTTGACTTAGCCGTAGAGCAGGGGGAATTCTTCGGTTTCATCGGGCCCAACGGTGCCGGGAAAAGTACAACCATCCGCACTCTTCTGGGGCTGATACAGCCTACCACAGGCAGTGCAAGAATTCTTGGAAAAGATATCCTGACAGAAAAAGAAGCGATCCTTGCCCAAGTAGGGTATCTGCCTTCTGAGGCAATGTTTTATTCCGGCATGCGGGTAAAGGACGTGATAAAATTATCCGCTGACCTGCGGAAGAAAGACTGCCGCAAGGAAGCAGAAAATCTTTGCCGACGTCTTGACCTTGATACTTCAAAAAAAGTGGAGGAGCTCTCTTTCGGAAACCGGAAAAAAGTTTCCATTGTGTGCGCCCTTCAGCATAATCCAGCGGTATGCATTTTAGATGAGCCCACCAGCGGCCTCGATCCGTTGATGCAGAGAGAATTTTTCTCTATTTTAAAGGAGCGCCATGAGCAAGGAACTACGATTTTCCTCTCCTCACACATTCTTTCAGAGATCCAGCGGAATTGCACAAGAGCCGCCATCATCCGTGAGGGGCGCATCATTGCCTGCGACAGTGTTGAGGTGCTGGGCAGGACAAATGCAAAGCGGATCCACATCCAGGGAGACCTTGACCTCTCTTCTCTTTCCGGCATCAAAGACCTGAAGAGATCCGAACATGGCATGAGTTTCTTATTTGGCGGAGATATCAACGAACTGATCCGGGCACTCTCCGGACAGGACATTCATGATCTGTCTATCGCAGAGCCTGACTTGGAAGAAATTTTCATGCACTATTATGTGGACGGAGGTGAAGCAAAATGACAATATTGAAACATGAATTAAAACAGTCAAAAATCCCTCTCGCTGTATGGACCGTCTCCATCGGCTTTTTGATGGTGATCTGTATCTTTTTGTTCCCGGAAATGAAAGGAGAGATGGCCGGCATCAGCAAGCTCTTTGCCTCCATGGGGAGTTTTACCGCGGCTTTCGGAATGGATAAAGTGAATTTCGGATCCCTGACCGGTTTCTATGCCATAGAATGCGGCAACATCCTCGGCCTTGGCGGAGCGTTTTTCGCTGCCCTCTGCGCTGCCGGGATCTTGTCAAAAGAAGAACAGGACCACACGGCAGAATTTTTGCTCACCCATCCGGTCAGCCGCAGCTATGTTTTAACCAGCAAGTTATTCTCCGTCTTCCTTCAGGTTTTTATTTTAAATGCAATCGTATACGTATTGTCCATCGGTTCCGTATTCCTTGTGGGAGAAGAGATTCCGTGGAAAGAGCTGACGCTCCTCCACTTCGCCTACTTTCTCATGCAGATTGAATTTACCGGAATCTGTTTCGGGATCTCCGCATTCCTACGCCGGGGAAGCATGGGCATCGGCCTTGGTATTGCCACCATTATGTATTTCCTGAACCTCATCGCGAATATCTCCGACGGGGCAGAGTTTCTCAAATATATTTCACCTTTCGGGTACGCCGAAGGGACAGATATTGTGTCCAGCCTGACGCTGAACGGAAAAATGGTGGGCATCGGCATGGCCCTCACCGTCGCAGGGATCGTGATCGGCTATCTGAAATACTGCAAAAAAGATATCGCTTAAACTATCCTTCATAGTGAGATCGCTAAACCATTTCGAATCATACGGCAAAGCTGTCTCCAATAAAAATATGACTAAACCGTCCCCCCTGTCAGATCTTCCAGTGTTCCAAACTGGTATCCCATCTCCTCCCATTTTGTCAGGAGGTCATCAAGAATGGCTCCGTTTGTGGAGGAGGTGTTATGTAAGAGCACAATGGCCCCGGGATGGATCCTGCCCAGCAGCTTGCGGAAGGCTTCTTCTTTCGTGGGCTGCTGATTTTCATACCAGTCCACATAGGCTAAGCTCCAGAAAAAAGTCCGGTATCCAAGCTGCTGTGCCATCTTCAGGTTTTCTTCGCTGTACTTTCCCTGAGGCGGCCGGTAATACTTTGAAATCTCCTGTCCTGTTTTCTCCAAAAACAGCTGCTCCAGATCTTCAACCTCTTTTTGAAAGGATGCAAGATCTGAAATTTTCGACATATCAGGATGGTGCATCGTATGGTTTCCCACCGTATGCCCTTCTTCCAGCATCTGTTTCACCAGCTCCGGCTGGTCCGAAACAAAATTCCCAACCACAAAAAAAGTTGCGGGAACACAGTGTTTTTTCAGCGCTGCCAATATGGCCGGCGTGTTCCCGTTTTCATACCCACAGTCAAAGGTGAGGTAAATGGTCTTCTTCTCGGTATCTCCGGAATACCAGGCTCCGTATTTTGCAAGCTCTTCCCGTGTGGCGTTGGCAACCGGCGGTTTTCCCTCCTCCTGAAAGCTAAGCCCCCAGCTTCCCTCCGTAGCTGCAGATATCGCTCCATCCTTTGTCACAGCTGTATTTTCTGCCGCATCCCCTTTCGTGACTGCAGATACTGTCGAATTCCCATTCGTGACTGCAGATATTGCCGCATCCCCCTTCGTGAGCTTTCCCCCGATTTTGCCCGCAAAAAATGCGGCGATCAGCAAACCAATCACCGCCATTGTCCGAACTGTATGATTTTCTTTCATTCTGAGAAAATATTCCTTTGTCCCGGATAATGATTCCCGAATATGCTTCATCCTGTTTTGCCCCAAACAGTTCTCTCCCCACATTCTATGAATCATCGTAACTATTCAGAACCCCTTAGAATAAGTAAGCAGATTCGTCATGCTTGCATGTAAGAAGATGCTTATCTTATTCGTAAGGTGGCTCGAATAGAGTCACCTCCCCAAATATGAGCAAAATTAGTTGCGTAGCAACGAGAAAGCACGACTTGTCGTGCGGTTTTGCGAATGTTTGAGGAGGGGTTCTGAATAGTTCTGAATCATCTACAACGTATAGACCATGACCCCTGTAATAATGATCAGGTTTCCGATCAGCTGTCCCTTGTTGAATTTTTCCTTCAAAATAAAATAGGACAAAATCATGACAAAGACGTAACTAAAAGTGTCGATCACGGCCCCATATTTCATATCCACCTTGGTATAGGCGTACGTATTCAGCAGCAGCACCGTAAAGGCAATCCCATAAGCAGTGATCACACGCCAGTTCAAATATTCAAAAATCCAGCTTTTATGCGGCCTGCCTGCGCTCTGTTTTAGAAGGACCTGAGAAACCGCAGTAAAAAAAGTCGCCGCAAACATCAGTAAAAAATATGGCCACATCTTTATCCCTCCTTATGCTCTGCACTGAGCGAAACCACAATGACACCGGCCAGTACAATGAAAAGCCCGATCACATTGCGCACAGTCAAATGCTCCCCGAAAATCGTCACCGCCCACAGCTGGCTCCACAGGAGGTAAACGCTGCGGTTTGCAAAGCCGATATTCAAATCAAATTTCTTGATGATCTTCTGCCAGCAAAGGGCATATAAAGCACATACAAAAAACATGCAGAATACAAATACGTACAATTTGGGGTTTTTCAATCCGCCATGGTTAAACTCCCTCGAGGCAAGTTTTGAGAATACGCTGGTAAATGAAAACATCATCACACTCAAATGTAAAAACAGGTAATCTTTTATTTTTTCCATAATTCCTCCAGCGTCATTTGATCCACACAGATACAACGGTACACCTGTGTGATGATCTCATCTAACTCCTCCACACTTTCTGCTTCCGCCACCACATGCCCGATGCGGGTGGTGCCGTTGATCATAGCTTCCACCTCATGCCCCACCGGATAATCGAGGGCGACCAAAACTCCCTTGCTGCGGATCCGGTCAATTCCTTCCTCATCTATGAAAGTAACCACTCCGTCTACAGGGCTCATCAGCAGCTTTGCCATGCAGGGAACACCTTGTTTTTCCTGGGTAAAATCGAGAGGGATCCCCAATGCATTCTGCAGGATCTTCTCGTAAAAATCAAATCCATAATACATGGAGATCAGTTCAGGAATACAAGTCGCACCGGTGCGTCCTCCCATTTCTATGATGGATACCTTATCCCCGTCCACAAATACGTCGGCATTGACGGAGCAGTTGTCAAGCCCCAAGGCTTCTACAGCACGCTGCATCTGTATTTCAATTTCCTTTTGTACCCTTTTGCTGCCGCGGTAGGGAAATCCATGGCCGGCCGGTATGGTGGTGCTGTGACTGTGGTATACGAATTTCTCGTGAGGCGCCAGAAAAACCAGCTTTCCTCCCTGCACCACTCCGTCTACCCCGATCTCTAAACCTCCCAGCATCTCTTCCACCAAAGCATAGTCTTTATAGGACCGGTCCAATGCCTCATAAAATGCCTTTTCCAGATCTTCCCGTTTCTTTACAATGGAGATGCCCCGGCTTCCCGAGCTGTCCACCCGTTTCACCACCACAGGCAGCCCGATCTCATCTGCCGCCTGATAAACCTCCTCCAGAGAAGTAACCTTTTGAAATCTCGCAGCGGAGACATTGCCTTTTCCAAAGGCTTCTTTCATTTTCGCCTTATCAGTGGCCCGGATCGCAGCTTCTTCCGACACGCCGGGCAGGTTTCTATGCTCACACACGTAGCCGATGGTGGCTACTGCCACATCCGTACCTGTGGTACAGATCCCGTCAATCTCTTCCTTCACCGCCATCTCCAAAATGGCTTCTTTGTCCACTGTATTAATATGGTAAACCTTATCCGCCAGGGCAAATCCGGGATAATCCCCCGGAATACTGGCCACGATGGTATAAAGACCCATGCGTTTTGCTGTCTTAATCAGCGGCACCTGATATACACTGGCCCCGAGAATCAAGATTTTTTTCATACGTCTGCTCCTCTGTCTGTCTTACTTTTTGCCGCGCTGTCCGTATTGCTTTTTATCCCGCAATCCGTATTACCTTTTGCCTCGCTGTCTGTATTGCTTATCGCGCTGCCCGTGTTTCTTTTTGATTCACTGTCCGGACATGCTTCCCGCCCGGCCCGGATCAGCTCTTTGATCACTACAGCGGGGGCCCCGCCTTCTGTATTGATGGTTTCCCGCACAATATACTGCGGTGTATTATTCAAAATTAAAATGATCTTTCCAAGATACTCCCCAATGATACCCAGCACCATCAGCACAAGTCCGAAGAATACTACCATGACGCACAGGGTGGAAGACCACCCCATGGGGATATCAGGATAAATAATCTTATTGATGATCACAAGAATGGAAATGAGCACACCTGCCATGGCTGAAAAGATCCCGAGGAAAAAGGAGACCCTCAATGGTATGACGGAAAAATTCCAGTATGCAAGCCATAAATTCAGCAGCTTTTTAAAGGTATAGCCGGAGGTACCGTACTCTCTCTTAAAATGCTCCACCGGCACATTGCCGATGTTGTGGGTGACGCGGTAAAAGATCCCGTCAATGTATGGATTAAAGCTGTCATATTTAATCACCTCATCCCGCACCGCACGGGTGATCATCCAGAAATTGCTGGATACGATGTCCTTTGGGCGGTTCAGCATGATGCGGGAGCTCACCTCATTGATCTTGCTGGTGAGGTTTTTCAGCGGGGAATTTTTCTTTTTGGGGTAAACCCCGTACACCACATCAAATCCCTCTTCGATTTTATGTACCAGCTTGAAGATCTGGGAAGGATGGGTCTGCATATCGTCATCCATGCCCAAAACGTAATCCCCATTTGTGTACTGCAAAGCTGCCATCAGCGCATTGTGCTGGCCGAAATTCCTCATAAGGTTTACACCACATACATTGGGATACTGGCGACCCAAAGATTTGATCTCCTCGTAAGTCTTATCCTTGGAACCGTCATTAACTAAAACGAATTCACACTCATAACCCTCATTTTTCCGAAATTCGTCCATGACAAGTTCTACTACTTTTCTGATTGTCTTCTCTGAATAGTAACACGGTATCACGATTGAAACTAACATTTTTTCTCTTCTGCTCCCTCTTTTGCCAGAAAGTCATAAAACAAAGGTGTTCCGCCTGTATGGAGGAACAAGATCCTTTTGTCCGTTATGTTATTCTCTTTTATGTACTGCTGCATACCCCAAAAAGCTTTTGCTGTATAGATGGGATCCAGCGGAACACTGTTTGTACGGTACTGGTGGCGGATCAGGTCCTCAATCCGCTCATCATATTTTCCGTATCCGCCCAAACGGTATTGGTCCAAAAGAATGATCTCTTCTTTATAATTGTCAGGAAGCTCCAAGCTCCTCTTTGCAAAGTAATCCTGAATCCCCTCTCCGATCACCTCATGAGCCCTGTCAGTCTCTCTCGACGAGATCATAACGCCCAGAATCTTTTTCTGATCGCCGGCCATCAAATGCCCGCAGATCAGGCCGCTCTGGGTAGCTCCCGTCCCGGAAGGACAAAAAATATAGTCAAATGCCCAGCCCTGCTCTCTTTCATAAGAAGTGATCTCTTCATAAGCCTTTGCATAGGCAGCGGCTGCAGTCCCCTCATTTCCTTTCCCGAATTTGTTTCCATATATGTAATAGGGGATATGTCCTTCTTTTTGAAGCTCCTCCATCACCCGTTCCACTGTAATCGCTATCTCATTTTTTGCACAGTGGACGATCTTCGCCCCTGCCCAGTTGATCAGATGTGTGTTGTTGGTGGCAGAATCATCCTCCTGCTCTTCATGGGAGCAGATCATGGTACAGCCTACCCCGCGGCTGCAGCAAAGATTCGCTAAAACACGGCATAAATTGGAATGCCTGCTGCCATAAATGATCATCGCGTCACAGCCTTTTTGAACCATGTCCTGAAAAAAAGCTTCTGCGATACGAACCTTATTTCCTCCCATAGAAAAAGGAAGCAGGTCGTCTCTTTTGATATAAATCTCATTTCTGTCTCCCGCTTCTGTTTTCAAACGCTGTATTTCCGTAACCATGACAGCACTCCCTTTTTTCGTATACGTATAAGGGCAGAGCCTGTAAAAGCAACTCTGCCCTTCTGAGATAGTATAATTCATTTTAAATCCATCTGCAAGTACCTGATGGAAACAAAAACGGCCCAAAACAGCCTTAGGAAATGTTATCCTGAATCACACTCCATACACTGTCTTTTTCGTTGCCCAATACCCACTCTGCAATGCCTGACAAACCGTATTCTTTCACCAGGCTTGCTCTCTTGGCAATGGATTCTTCATTTTCAAGCCAGATCTGGCACAGCGTCCCTTCGCTGTCAGTCCACTGGGCATACTGCTGTCCCGTGCTCTCATCATAGGTGGAGGCCACGCCATTTTCCGCCAAAATCTGCTCTGCCTCTTCCATGGAGACAGCCTTGCTTGTAACTTCCGTCTGTCCGTCTTCTAAGGTCTTCGTGTACCACAGTCTCGCATAGAACGGGATACCGCTCACAAGCTTTTCTTTTGGCACCTCCTGCAGCATGTTTTCAATACCTGTCCGCTCAAAATCCATGGAAGCCACGCTTCCTACAATGTCGGAACCTGCATAGTGCTCATCGTATCCCATGACGATCACGTAATCACATACTACGCCGAGTTCCCTGCGGTTGTAATGGGTGGAGAAATCCATGGGGACCGGTACGTCTACAGAAAGTATGATCTGGTTCTTCCTGCAGAGGATCGAGAGCTCACGCATAAACTGGACGTAATCATATCCTGCCTCCTGGGCGATTCCTTCAAAATCAATATTGATGCCGTCAAATCCCAGCTCCAGAGCTTGATTTACAAGGTAATGCTGCAAATTCTGCCGTGCCGTCCTTGAAGAGAGCAGCGTGGAAGTGCTCACATTTTCACTGAAATTGCTTACAAGGGCCCACACCTGAAGTCCCATCTCATGGGCTTTCTGCACGTAAGCGCCGTCTGCAAAGGATTGGGTATTTCCTTCATTGTCGCTTAAGAAATACCAGGTGGGAGAAACCACATTTACCCCTGTGGCACCTGCCATATCTGCCTCCAGATTTGCATTCATCTCCGGATAATTGATCTGGTGCCATACAAGGTTTACCAGTCCCTCCCTATGGATGCTGGTATACTCCGGTCCAATATAATACGCCTCACGCTGTGTATCTTCTATATCCTTTAAGTTTCCGTTCTTCACATAGCCGATATAGCCGTCCGGCGTCAGGATCTTTGTCCAATGATCCATCTGCTCAAGCACTGTCACCACCGTATCTTCTGTCACCTTTGTGATGATCAGGCTCTTGATCCCCCCTTGGTAGCGCACCGCACAGTCGCGTTTGAGGGTTGCCGTGGTGATGTCCTTGCTGCCAAATGTAACTAAGATACGTGACGGTGCTTCAAACTGCTCACATTTTAAGTCTGAATACTGCTGCATGAAATTCACCGACAGGAACATGCCGGAGGAGGTCGTCTTTAAAATCTCATATCCGGCATCAAAGCTTTCTCCGTCTACCACATAAGTGGTACTGTTGGGAGCAATCTCAAAGGTCTGCTCCGCTGTGGTAAAGAGAAGCAGGCTTGCAGAGGAATCCCAGTGGAATCTGGAATTCAACTCACGCTGTACCAGCGTATAATCAATATAGGCGCTTCCGTCTAAAATCAGTGCACGTTCTGATGCAATGTGGTCCTCTACTATGACCGCCGCTTCATTTTCCCCTAATGCTCCGAAATATTCGTCCGGACCCATCCATTTTGAAGTGGGCATAAATTTAATAAAACATACTGCTATGATTGCAATCAAGCCGACTGTAATAATGAATCCTCCCAGCAGCCGAAAAGATTTTCCTTTGTCTTTCATCGCTATACTTCCCCTTTCTTCTTGACATCTTACCATAACATCGCAAAACCCGTCATTATTTTCGAGGAATTTTTATAAAAAAATAAGGAAATGCGCCAAGAGAATCACAGCATGAAAGCTGCTTATCCTTTCTATTTGTGTCTTTTATCCCTGAAATATTCGTTAACAAGCGAGTCCCCCACCCACCCCTTCATGCTCTGCACATTTGAAGCGGGAGACTTCATGCTCTGCACACTTAAAGTGGGGGACTTACTTGATTCGGTTAAAATGGATCTCTGTGATATGGTCGTTGTCATCGCTGACAAAATCCCGCATATAATCGGAATCTTCAGCAAAGATGCACGCATTTACGATCTCATCCGCCTTGCTTAACTTATCATCCAGATACAAATGCGTACCTTTTTCTTCATAACTGTGAAGTTCTCTCCGTAGGGAGTCGGCTTCCGGCCTTTTCTGTCTTCTGTTTTTCTTTTTATCCAAAATGCTCCTTTTGCCCGTCGCACAGAATACATTCCCGCATATGGCTTTCAACATACATATGCAGCTTTTCAAAGGAGGTATGCCATAATTACTCTTTTTTGCCGGTTCATCATGGTCTATATATGTGATAATCATGGTCTTTCATATGTGATATATTAAGATGTTGGTAGCAAAAGCCCCCAACTATGATACCGTAAATCTATGCGGACTGGACGATTCATAAAATTGTCACTTGCGTAAAAAAAGGAAATTGATTATAATGCGTAAAAAGAATAGTGAAAGGGTATACGGTACTTTCCTGACCTAAGGGAAATACAGCGATATATAGAAATGTTCAAGAACTATGGACTTGATCCATGAAATGCGTCAGATAAGACGAAATAAAATCCTCCTTTCTCAATATTCCGTATTGCCTTTCTGTTGTATATTATATATAATATGTGAATATTTTGCAAGGGGTTTTTTAAAATTAATCCGTAACTATTCAGAACCTCTTAGAATAAGGAAACAGCTTCGGTTTCTGAATAGTTATATGAATCCACTTTACATATTTGTGAAAATACGTATATAATAGTAATGTAATTTACCGGGTAAGGATGTGATTGAATGAAGATTGAAAAAATCAACGACAGACAAATTCGCTGTACCCTGACGAGAGAAGATCTGGCCAATAGAGAGATTAAGCTTAGCGAGCTTGCCTACGGATCTGATAAAGCAAAAGAACTTTTTCAGGACATGATGCAGGTAGCGGCCAGAGATTTTGGATTTGAAGCGGACAACACACCGCTTGTCATAGAAGCTGTTCCTATCTCCATGGATTCACTGATCCTCATTATCACAAAAGTGGAGGATCCAGAAGAACTGGATACACGTTTTGCCCGCTTTTCACCAGAAGATCCTGATTACGGCGGAAGCGCTTCCGCTTCTGACCTCAAGGACAAGATAGAAGGAGCCGATGACATTCTCGGCCTGATCAAAAAAATATCCGAGGCAAAAAAGAAAGCTGCACAAAAGGCAGCCGAAGCAAATGAGCAGCCTGCCGGTTCCTCTTCGGAAAGTGAAGCAGAGGAGATCCGCGAATTGACCTGCTTTTACCAATTCCATTCTCTGGATGATGCGATCCGCGCTGCCGGCGTGGTGGGAAACATCTATGCCGGCCCCAATACTTTATACAAAGATTCTGAGAGCGGATGCTATTACTTGTTCTTAAAGAAAGCAGAAAACACTGCGGAGCAGTTCAACAAAGTCTGCAACATCCTCTCCGAATACGGCTCTTCCTGCAAATATACAGCGGGAATGGATGCATTTTTTGCGGAACACATGGAAGTTATTCTTGCAGATCAGGCGCTTCAAAACTTATACCAGCTCAATTAAGGCAAACAATTTGTCTGTCAAACAGAAAGTGTGCTTCCTACATCATTGCAAATTTGCGAATGATAAGAAGCACACTTTTTTTGTCTTAGTAGATAAAGTAGTCCTGAATCAGATCCAGATATTTTTCTGTCTGCTCATCCCAAGAACGGTAGGTTTCCTCTCCGCGATGGTCCTGCAGGCCGTATTCGTCCATCAAATACTGTCCCAATACTTTTGTAAATTTCCATGAACCATTCACGTTTGTATGGCTCTTGTCCTGAAAATCCGTGGTCAAGTCAAATCCGAAGCTATCAAATATTTCCGGGTCATTGCAATTTATGAAATCAATCCCGTACTCAGAAATAATATCTCCCACCGTATTGACCATACCCAGACGCTCCTCATCCAGCAGCACCGGGGAGGCAATAAACAGTGTCTGGAAATCCTGCTCCTTGCACCACTCCAAAAGATCACGGAGTGTTTCTTCGCTCTTTTCACTGATGGGCAGCCGTTCTTCCGTAGAAACATGAGGAATCCCCTCAAAGGTCTCTCCAAGAAAATCCGACAAATAACAGGAATTTAAGTAAGATTCATAGGACTGGACAAAATCCCCTGCGTTGATCTCCTTCCATCTGGAATGGAACTGCAGGATGGGGAAATAGAATTTTAATTTCCCAAGCCCGCTGATATCATAAAAATCACAGTAGTTCTCAATCATGTCCACATAATTCCCGGAAAACTTCATGCTGCGAAGGACCAGATAAATCTTATTGTTCTTGTCTGCCTTCGACTGTGCAAACTCTGTGGAGTCAAAAACAAGGAGCTTCGGGTGCTGTGTTTTGCAGGCTTCCATGGCAATATTTTTCGTAATACTGGCCGGCATATCGGAAGTAGACAAAGATAATGCAGCCAATCCGTGCTCCTGCCACGCAAAGGCGCCCTGCCAGAATTTATAAATATGGCTGTTTCCGATCAAGACTGCGTCCAACGTATCCTCCGGCTGGCTATAATATCCTTCAAACATCATCTCCGTATGCTCTGAAAAATGATTGGAAACCCCCAATACTTTCTGCGCGCCCAGCAGCAAAATTCCGCCCACCGCACAAAATACAATTGCCTTGAATATGTCTTTCCTCATGCTTTTCTCCATTTTGCCAGAATGTTTATCCATATCATCATGCACTTCCGGCACCTTGCATTCTATTTTCCGTATTTTTCATCCCACATGCGGTGAAGCTCTTTGCGGTTCAGTTTCTGCATGCGGTTGCGGGGCAGCTCCTCAATGATCTCAAAGCGCAGGGGCAGTTTGTATTTTTCTACCCGGGCAGACATGAATCTCGTCAGCAGCTCCGGATGGAATTCTTTGTTTTCCGGTACCACGAAAAGAACCGGTATCTGGCCAAGCACATCGTCTGGGTCTTTGATGCCGATGCAGGCACACTCCCGTATCTCCTCAAACTCCTGTGCCACATTTTCCACTTCAAGAGGTGAAACCTTTTCGCCGCCTACGTTGATGATGTCATCAGCCCTGCCCAGCATATATACGTATCCGTCTTCATCTGTGTAAATAATGTCGTTGGTGTACAACCAGCCATCCACCAGAGCTTCCGCCGTGGCCTCCGGCATCTTGTAATATCCCATCATCTGCATATCACCACGCAGTACCATTCTTCCTGCAGAATCAATATCCCGCGCTTTCTCTGTGATATCATTTCCTTCGGTATCGATCACCTTAAGTTCCACCGTATCAATGGGATGTCCAAGTGAAGTCAGTTTATCGGGATGCTCCGGAATACATAAGAAGATAGCTCCCCCTGTCTCTGTGGAACCCCAGGTATTTACCACCCTTGTATTCGGGATTTCTTCAATCAGTTTTTTCTTCATGGCATAGCCAAGGGAGCCTGCGCCCACCTCAATATAGCGCAGCTGGCCCATGATCCTCTGGAAGTGCCTGCGCATCTGGCGGTACATCAATTCCATGGATGCCGGTACGCTGACCATGCCAGTGCAGCTAAATTCCGTAATATTATTGTCGATCTCTTTTGCAAAGGTAAACCCGTTCTGGATCACCACTGATGCCCCGATATAAAGGGCCGTCCTGAGCACACGCATGCCAAGGGAATGGTTCAGCGGAAGGGGGATCAGCACACAGTCCTCTGTAATCATCCCCACACCGTGCCAGGTATTGTGCATGCTGGCGTAAATGTTTCCAATGCTGAGCATGGTACCCTTGGGTTTGCCCGTAGTTCCCGTGGTAAAGAGGATCTCCGCTGCAGCAGAAGCTTCCGGTACGGTATAAGGAGGAACTGTCTCCTCCACGCCCTTCTCCTGTGTTTCCACCGCCACATCCTCATACAGTTTCTCCAAAGAGACCATGTTCACATCATCTGCGGTTATGGGCAGGTCAGTCAACATGACTCGCGGCTGTGTGTAGCGGTATACGTCTAAAATGTTTTCTTCTTTTGCAGCTTTATCGGTAGGAATGGAAACCGCACCCAGATATTGGATCGCCAGATAAGCCACCACATAGTCCGGTTTTGACACGCCCTGCAGCATGACGAAATCCCCTTTTTGGACTCCATATTCCAAGGCAAGCCTGACTGCCATAGCTTTTACCTGACTGCAGAGCTGTCCATAAGTAACCTGCGTTTTCTGAAAACCAATGGCCATCTTATCCGGTGTTTCCTCACCGTGTGATAATACTGCCTGAACAATCGTCTGATACATAAATATTCCTCCTCGTATCTATTCATGAACCTTCCGTCAAGATTTATGCCGAACGCACGTGAGTCTTGGTGTGCGGCTCTGCTTCCGGTCCAAGTCAAGCGGATATTC
>JALFIB010000072.1 GCA_022776305.1 Lachnospiraceae bacterium | reverse complement strand
GATGTGCTTGCACATGAGTGGTTATATGACTTAATGACCCGCCCAAATATGAGGATAAAAGTGGGGTGTATACCCCACGATATCCGAATATTGGGCAGGATTGTGGGAGTGCGAAGCACGGAACAATCCGTATGGCATCTTATGACCTTAACATCCCAATATAGGATTATTACTCTATTTTTACGCCGGCAGGGCATCAAAAATGCCCGGCAGGTTCCATCTTTTCGATGTTCTGCCGGGCATTTTTTTAATGTTTTAAGATTACTGACAAGAACTGGTTCAGTCTCTCGTCCTCTGTATTTGTGAAGAACTCCTCTGTAGGTGCATCTACACGGATTTTTGCCTTCTCCAAAAACAGCATTCTGTTTGAAACTTCTCTTGCAAAGCCGATCTCATGGGTAACGATGACCATGGTCATGCCCATGTCAGCCAGCCTGCGGATCGCATCCAGTACTTCTTTGATCATTTCCGGGTCCAATGCAGATGTGGGCTCATCAAAAAGCATCACATCCGGTTCCATCATCATGGAGCGCACAATAGCAACACGCTGTTTTTGTCCTCCGGAAAGCTGATGGGGATAGCTGTCCATCTTATCGCCGATACCAAAAGTATCCAGATACTCCTGGGCTTTTTTCACAGCTTCTTCTTTGCTCTTTTTCAAGATCTTCACCGGTGCGATAGTTAAGTTGTCTTTGACAGTCAGATTGTCAAAAAGGTTAAAACTCTGGAATACCATTCCGATATGGGAACGGATTTCTTTTATGTTCTTATGTGTGATCAGCTCCCCGCGGTAATAAATCTTTCCGCTGTCGATCTTCTCCAAGCCGTTGATGGTACGAAGGAGCGTACTCTTACCGCCGCCGCTTGGGCCGCAGAGTACCACGATCTCGTGTTCTTTAATGTCAAGGCTCATGTCATCAAGAACTGTAAGCTTTCCAAATTTTTTCGTTACATTCTGCAACGAAAGCACTGTATTATTCTCGCTCATATCTGTCACCAATAATCCTTTCTACTACATATTTTTCCAGTTTCTTGCCCAATACGGTCAATGCATGGCACATAATGAAGAAGATGATCAAAACGTAGCCGTATACAACCAGAGCATTTGAAAAACCTGACATTGCGATCATTGCACGCTTCGTCATCTCCATACATCCGATGGTGGATGCAACGGAAGTTCCTTTGATCAAAAGGACAAGTTGCCCGATCAATGCCGGAAGAGCAATGAGCATGACCTGAGGAATCACAATGCGGAACAATGTGGTATGGATAGGCAGGGAGAGCGTTTTGGCAGCCTCCCACTGCCCTTTATCTACAGAAAGGATTCCACCCTTTATAATTTCCATAATATAAGCGCCTTGTATCAGCGAAATACCCAGAACGGCGATGGAGTATGTGCTGCCCCTCGTCATTACTGCATACAAGAACAGCAGTACCAGCATATCCGGAACACCACGGCAGATCTGCACGTATACACCTAATATCTGGCTCAATACAGGAACTTTCAGGCCGCGGATAATACCTCCGATCAGCCCGATCAGGCAGGCACCCACAAAAGCTCCTGCTATTAACTGTAAAGTAACCGGAAGCGCTGATTTTACTAAAATGTCAAAAAACACCACTTTATGATCTGCTAAGCTCATACTTCTTCTGCGACCTCCGATCCATTAATTTTTTGATTCCCTGCACAGCAAGGAACAAAATCATATAAATTGCTGCTGCCGTCACATATGCCGTCACCGGCTGATAGTATTTAGAGTTTACCCTATGCGCCATATAGGTAAGCTCTGTGATCGTAATCCACATCAGCAGCGATGTATCCTTAATAATAATAGATACCATATTCATAATAGAATCCTGCACTTTGACTACCGCCTGAGGAATCAGGAAATAGATCAGAGTCTGCAGTTTGGAAAAACCTAAGGCGTATGCCGCCTCTTCCTGTCCTTTGCTGATACTTTGCAGTCCGCCGCGGACATTTTCTGCAATAAAAGCACCGTCATTCAATACCAGTGCAAGAATTCCGATCACGCTAGCGGACACCGGCATGATTCTGGACAATCCGTAAAATAAGAAATAAATCTGAACCAGCAGGGGAGTCTCCCTGAAAAAGCATACGTAAGCCCTTGTAATGGCTCCGATCACTTTCGGCCTTCTGAAATTGACAGCTCCGATCATAATCCCCCAGATTACAGCAAGGATAATTGCCACAATCGCATAGCGTACGGTAACGCCGGCTGCCCAAAGGAAATCAGGTAATGTTGTTTGAAAAACACGCCAGTTAAATGTCACAGTACTACCTCCCACTATACAAAAAAGGCGGCAACAAAACATGCCGCCATTTTTTTGTTTGATAATTAGTAACTAGCTGCACCAGTCTCCGGTACCCACTCTGTTCCCATGTACTGAGCATAAATATCTGCATACTCACCGGAAACTTTCAGTCTCTTCAGGTACAGGTTGAATACGTCACGTGTTACATAGTTTCCTGCTGCAAAAGCACAGCCGTTCAGATAGGACGGGCCGTTTCCGTCAAGAAGGCGGATGTTCTCGTTTGTAGCAAGCGGTCCTGCAAATACAACACCATCATCAAATGCTACATCGATGATGCCTGACTGCAGTGCATCCTGCCATGTACCTGCTGCCAATGTTACAGTTTCAGATTCCGGGAACAGTTCCGGGATCAGCTCTTCGTAAGCACTTCCTTCTGTTACACCAAATTTGATGCCAGCTTCCTGCAGGTCGTCAAGGCTCTGGAAAGAAGAATCAGTTGTTACACATCCTTTACCATGGTCAACGAAGTACGGATCACTGAATACGATCTGGCTTGCACGCTCAAGAGTCATGTTCATGTTTGCTGCGATCATATCAACTTTGCCGCTGTTAACTGCTGTCAGCATAGCAGACCACTCAAGTGTTTCCCACTTAACTTCTACACCAAGCTGCTCAGCAAATCCATTGATGATTTCCGGAATGAATCCAACCACTTCGCTGCTGACCGGATCAAGATAGCATACACCTTCGATTGTCGGATCACATCCAACTACCAGTGTACCTGCTTCTTTGATTCCCTCAAGGTAATCAGCTCCGTAGTTTTCCATTTCTGCACTTGCATATACCGGTGCCATTGCTGTCATTGTCATTGCAGCTGCCAGTGCAAGTCCCATCAGTTTTTTGCTTTTTTCATGTGTTTTCCTCCTTTTTTTGTAACAATATTTTTACTGACAAGTTTCCTCACAGCTCTTGCCAGAAGTTACCTCATATTTCGCAATGCATGCCATTTCCCAGAAGCTTTCTTATTTGGGGAAATATATCATTTAAAATTATTTCGAATATTTCTTAATAAATCTGCACATCCTGCGGATGCCTTCACATAAAGCATCCATCTCTGTACCGTAGGAAATACGGATCATCTGTTTGGATGACTCTCCGAATGTGCCTCCCGGAGCCACTGCTACGTGTTCTTCTGCCAAAAGCTTCAGGGCAAATTCCTCAGAATCCATATGGCAGCAAGCCACATCTACCATAATATAGAATGCGCCGTGGGGATAGTAAAAGCCTACCTGCTCTTCTTCAAAAATCTTCACAGCCGCGTCTCTTCTCGCTTTATAATCCTTGATGGAAAATTCTACAAAATCCTGTGGGCCGGTAATCGCAGCTTCAACAGCTTTCTGTGCCACTGCTGTTGCGTTTCCGATGGTAGCAACCATCAACTGGTTCATCAAGGAAGTGATCTTTTCGGAAGCAATGGCATATCTGATTCTCCAACCGGTCATGGCATATTTTTTAGACGCACCGGAGATCAAAATAACTCTTCCGTCCGGATCCATTGCCTTCAAAGAATAATGCTTTCCTTCATATGTCAGGAAATCATACATCTCATCAGAAATAACATACAGGTCATATTTCACAGCCAGCTCAAGGATCATCTTCACGGTCTCCTCGCTAAACACGGCACCTGTAGGGTTGGATGGTGTATTTACCATAATTGCTTTCGTCTTATCTGTGATCAGCGGCTCGATATTCTCGCGCTTCGGCTCAAACCCGTTGTCTGCCGGCATTACGTAAGGTACTGCTGTGAGTCCGTTGGACAATACCTGCATGGTATAAACAGGCCAGCTGGGATCCGGAACAAGGATCTCATCTCCCGGATTTCCGATACAGCCAAGAACGATCTCAAGGGCCATGGTGCCTCCACCGGTCACTACGATCTGGTTTGCATTTATGCCAATTCCCAGTCTCTTGCCAAAATCCTCTGCAATGACATCACGCAGCGTCTTGATACCCGGCACTGCCGTATATTTCGTAAAACCATCTTTCATCGCCTGAGCTGCTGCTTCGCAAATATAGTCCGGCGTTTTGAAGTTTGGTTCTCCTGTTTCCAGCCTGATTGCATCCGGAATTTCCCTGGCTGCGTCCTGAAGTTTCCTGATTCCGGACTGCGGAAGGTTCTGAATAATCTTTGATAATTCTTTCATCCTTTTCTATCCTCCATACTGGTAATTGCTTTTCTTATTCTTTCCATGCGCACGTGTCGAATCTGATATTTTAACACTTTAGTCTATAAAATTATACCGAATAAAATATCCCTTTTCACTGTATGCAGGACAAAAATTACCTATTTTTTTTGTTTTTCTTACAAGTAATTGTCGTTTTTGACCAAAGCAAATATGGTTTTCCATTTTGTTTTCTGGTTACGCAAGAAATTATCCACGAAAACGACAAAAGACGCAGTCCCAAATTGAAACTGCGTCTTTGCATCTACAATCACTTTTTCATTACCAGCATTATACAGGTTTCTAAAAGCCATTGCATTGTCTAAAAGACGAAATTATTACCTCTATTTTTGTTTTTCATACAAATCAAAACAACTGTTTCAGTTCATCCACCATAAATGCGATGGCGATCTGCTGCTCAAAGCTTCCATCCTCTTCCATATTCAAAAGCTCCCGCACTTTGTTGATCCGATACCGCACTGTATTTTTATGGAGATGGAGCTGCTCTGCCACCTCCATAATATTTCCATGGTATTTCACGTAATATTTTGTTGTCTCAAAAAGATTTCCGTCATACTCCCGGTCAAAACCAAGTATTTTCTGGATCAGGTTTTTGCTGAATTTGTCAAACCATTCCTCCTGATAGCCGGGCAAAAGGACCTGATACAAGCCCATGTTACCAAAATATGACCGCGGACAGTCAAACAACCTGCAGTACATTTGGGCACACAGCCCTTCCTTCAATGCACTCACCAGTTCCTCCGGATTTTCATGAATCTCACTGAAACCAATCCAGTAATTCTCCGGTGGCATACGCAGAACCTCATCGAATAAACCACGGTATTTATAAAAATTCTTGTCCCAATCAGATGGTACCGGATCATATTTCACAATGAAGCATCCGCCTTTATAATAAAAAGCATTCTCTTTCACCTGATAGCATTTGTGG
>JALFIB010000055.1 GCA_022776305.1 Lachnospiraceae bacterium | reverse complement strand
CTGCACCAGATTGATCACATAGAAATTGCCGATGGTGAAATAAATCAGGAAACGCACTGCCGCCGGGAATCTCCTGGCTTTGCGGTAAAAAACAAGAGCAGGAAGTCCTACCGTAAAACCAATATATCCAACGAATAATTGTGTAAACTGAATGACATTCAATGTCTCCATCGACATCGGCAGATTCCTCCTCTCCTGTATATCTTAACTTCTTATCTTACTGCTTATCCTAACCACTTACCTTAGCCATTTCTTCTCCAGACCGCTTAATCGCAAAAACGCCAGACAGCATCTTCGGATCAGCAGATTCCGATTCCAGATTATCTTATAAATCCGGTACCACCAGGTGTTATCATCTACATAATGACCATTTTTAAAAAATCCCTGCATGACAGCAAGGATCTGTTCTTTCTGTATCTCTTCCTCGAGCCTCCACTGATGATCTCCACACACCAGAAATGTGTCTTCTTCTATTTTTCTCATAATTCTGTGCAGAATATATGCGCCATTCTTTCTCCGGTAGAGAACAACGTCCCCCTCCTGTAATGGCTTTCCTTCTATTCGAATGACCTGTACCATGCACTTTCCCTCCTGCAGAATCGGCAACATACTGTTGCCTAAAGTCGGCACGACTGCATATCCAAGTTCTTCTAAGCACTGCTTCAAATTCCCTGTCTCTTTCATCGTATTAATATGTGGCAGGCATCCAGCTCCGACAGGAACGCATCCAGATCTGCTGCCACCTGCTCCGGTTTCATCTCATATTCCAGTGCAAGTCCCTCGATCAGGCGCTCTCTATTCGTATCCTGCTGCAGCATCCTGCAGACAAATTCCCCGGAATGATTCAAAACGATCATTCCCTTGAAGTCCGTTTCATTGTCAGATAACGGCACAAGTACCACATTGCCATGTACCCTTCTTAATATATGATCCTCTATCAGACGCATAGCTTTCCCTTCTCAGTAAATTCTTTTCTGCTCTGCTATTCAATCGTAGTGTTGGTTTCACCCATGAAATCATTCAATGCTCTTGCTGCATAGTCAGCAGTTGGATCCGGATTTGGTGTCACCTCTCCGCTGGCTGTCAATATCTGATCGTTATCGTCAAATTGATAAATCTTCAGTCTGGGTGGTTCATATGGTTTTTTTGCTTTATTCATCAAAATCACTTTCCTTTCATTACCTGATACGCAAGTTCTGCCGCTTCCATCCCCCGTGTACAGGTCATCTCATATATATTGATCCGTGTCACGATTTGTTCCATCATATCGAGCAAACGGTTCATTCCATCGTTATTCTTCGGACGGTAGGTGTTATTCAGCAATAACGCCAGTGCCGTATCCTCCGTAACCGGCCAAATCCGGTTCTCATCTCCCTGCTTCAGAAAGCAGATTCCCTTAAGCGGAACTCCCCGATTCACCTGCAGATTGGTCTTTCCGGCAAATGGGGTGCCCCATGCGGTGATCCGGTCTTCTTCCGGCCAGATCACGGGTTTATCATCATTTAAAATGTAGCTCTGCGGAAACCGTTCTCTCCACAACTCCGTGTGTGTCGATTTGCCGGTGCCGGACGGACCGGAAAACAGATACGCTCCTCCCTCATAAACTACTGCCGAAGCATGGAGGAAAAAACGTCCGTACGGTATGATTCCCCGGCAAAATGCTGCACTGCAGCAAATGTATTCCCTCTCATTTTCTGAGGGCCTGTCCATCACCACACGTGCTTCGTCGTATGGGTCCGGTTTTACTGTCATGACAGGGACACCTGAGGATCTATATGATTCACTCTGGTGCATAAGACGTCCGTATTTTGGAAACATCTCTAATTTTAGTCCGGCAATCTCATAGATCATGTTCTGGTTTTCCCTTCTTTCTTGATAAAATATTTGTTATGTCTGCTCCCACTTTATTGTGGATAGTGGGAGTTGTTTCTATAATCTCCTGAAGCTGTATTTACCACACCATTGGCGTTGGTTACTCTTGTACCGGATGTACCGTTGACTGTAATCGTAGCTGTAGCACCCGGAGCGTAGAGGTTATCGATTATGAAACCATACTTTGTATTCGCCTGCAATCCTGATGCATCCCAGTAATAGGTAAGCGTTGTTGCTCCGCTGATCTGCTGGATGCTTCCTTTGTTGTATTTAACGTCAGCACTGTCAGTTAGGATGGATGTGCCATTACCGGTGAAGTTTCCGGTACCTCCTACTTTTACATATGCGGAAGCTGGGACGGTTACGGTAATTTGGATGGTACTTACGTCCGTCATGGTATTAAGAGAATACTTGAAGCCAGTAGCAATTGTGTTTCCGTATTTGTTGTCAAGTCCATAGCCTGTTGCATTCTTTCCGGTTCCTGCATTACGTCCATCAAGCGCTGATGGAATCGGTGTATCTTTGCTCTCTGCTATGAAAGAAAGGTAAACTTGGTTTTCAACAGTCGGAGTATACACAATCTCATATCTTGCAAAGTAAGTAACTCCATTAGTAGCTGATGTCGTTGTTGTAGAATAGGTTGCATTCGTACTTAATTGATTCCCATCTTTATCATACTATCCAAGGAATTTATATCCGGAATTTGCTGTTGCTTTGGAACTTGCCGTCGCTCCGTCCACATCTGTCACAGATGCTACCGAAACCTTGCCACCAACGTTATCCGTCTTGAAACTTCCATTGGCTTGCTTTGTCTGCGCAGCAAATTTGACGGTATATGCGGTCTCAAATCTGGCATAATATGTGGCATCACCTGTTGTGGTATAGCTGATTGTTGCGCCATTATTGGTTAGCATGTCATCAGCAACTTTATTTCCTGTAGAATCATACCAGCCAACAAATTTGTATCCGGTTCCTGCTGTTGCTGTGGAACTGATCGGCATTCCAGGTGCGTCAATATACTCATAACGTCCAAGAGTACCGATTTTATCATCTGTCGTATCTTTCCAGGTATCTCCATTTTTTACCTGTCGGATATAAGTCTGAGTCACACTGCCGGAAAATCTTGCGTAGTATGTGTTGACACTTTCTTTTGTTTCGACATAACTGTAAGTCGTATTTGTAGTAACTAAGTTTCCGCTTGCATCATACCATCCTTCAAATGTAAATCCATCATTTGCAGTTGCTGTGGCTGTTATCGTTTCATCGGTTTCAGCATGATAGGATTTGCCTCCATTCGCATTATATGCGGCATTATAATTCGTATCGGATGTATCTTTCACACTGGTAATTTCGACGGTGCCGCCGTTGGCAGAATCCGTATATTTAGTGCCGCTGCCCACCTGTGGAATAAACGCCTGACGCCAGCGCCACTGAGCTATCATGGTAAGACCTTTGTGGTCATTTGCATACGCCCTTTCTTCCCCGTTATCTGTCCAAGTCACACCCTTGACCTCATTACCCGTTTTATTAATTGTTTGCGTCAATGACACATTTCCATTATAAATATTAAAATGCTGTGCTGCTGTCTTTTTTGTCGCTCCATCGACAGAGTAATTACATGCTATGGTATGTACGGCTGGAAGTATTAACTTTCCTAACTGATCCTCATTTACATGTGTTTCGTTTTCGCCAGTTTTTTCCAGTTTATCACCGGTCAGCAGCCAGCCCATAAATTTCCAGCCGTCATTCTGGCCTTCCGCCGCTTTGGATACATACGGGGGAATAAACATCTCTTTGTCCGGCGTGGCACTAGTCATCGCATCCACTCCGCCCGTATTTTCTGTAAGCACAGCCGGTTTGAAGCTGTACACATTCGGTGCTTCATTTGTGTTATAGGTTCTTTCCACCACGTATGGCTTACCACCATTAGGGTCATAGGTGACGGTAGGATTTTTGATGAAGACAAAGTGTAAATCTGTTGCTGATGTAATCCCCTCCAGAAAATAGGTATAGACAATATCACCATTCTTATTCGTTGATTTTATCCATTTTTCCTTTTTTTGTTCATCCGTTAAATCTTTAGAATACTCAATCTCATTTCCAGCTAATTTCAAGAACTTAGTCACTGGCTTTCCATTTTCACCCTGTGTTGTATAATAGACACCCACAAACTCGCATCCGGCATCAGCATCCGCTTTCTTTACAATAGCCTGAATTTTAAGTGGTTCTCCATCCGTAACATAAGTTGCCAGTTTATCATCAACCGTAACTTTATGTCCTCCAGTTCCTCCTTCACTTTCCGTAGTTCCATCACTACCCCCA
>JALFIB010000006.1 GCA_022776305.1 Lachnospiraceae bacterium | reverse complement strand
AAGACAGTGAGAGAAATCGGGAAAAAACACCACGTCACAGTGGCAACTTCCGATGCGCTGGAGCAGATCATTATTTTTGGGGCGGGAGCCACAAGAATGTCAGCGGCAGGGCTTTTGGAAGAGGTGGAGCTGATGCGCCAGAATATTAGGAATCATTATCTGGAAAAACAAGTGGGTGGTAAGAATTATTTGTTTGACCATCTGGATGATTCCATGAATGACCTGATGGAAGACGTACGCCTTGGAAGAAGGACTTTGGAAAAAACGGAAGAGTGAGCGCTGGAAGAATTCGAAGAGTGAGCGCTGAAAAAGGAAACCGTGTAAAAGGGAAACGTGAAAAGAAAACCGTGTAAAAGGAAACTGCAAATTGGTAGGCAAATTGGTATCATAGATAGAATGAAAAATTTGTGGCGTATACTACAAGAAAGTGATATAATATCACCAAATATCTGGAAAAATGAACCGTGATAATGGTGATTTTTACTGATAGAAGGATTGCGGGCTGAAGAAGCGCAAAGGGCAAGGCTTTTTTAGCCGGATCACATGATTTGAAAAAACAGGAGGGCACTACAATGGGATTAGACGCAAAAACAACTATTGCAACAGGAAAAGCGATACTGGGTATCGAATTGGGTTCCACAAGGATTAAAGCAGTTCTCATTGATGAGGACAACAATACCATCGCATCTGGAAGCCATGAATGGGAAAACCAGTTGGTAAACGGTATCTGGACGTACAGTCTGGATGCAATCTGGACAGGGCTGCAGGACAGCTACCGTGATCTGGCGGCAGATGTAAAGAAGAAATACGATGTGGAAGTGGAAACACTGGCAGCCATCGGATTCAGTGCTATGATGCACGGATATATGCCATTTAATAAAGACGGAGAGCTGCTGGTGCCGTTTAGGACATGGAGAAATACCATTACGGGACAGGCTTCCGAAGAATTGTCAAAACTCTTTAATTACCATATTCCGCAGCGCTGGAGTATCGCACATTTATATCAGGCAATCTTAAATGGCGAAGAGCATGTACCGGATGTGGATTTTATCACCACACTGGAAGGTTATATCCATTGGAAACTGACAGGGGAAAAAGTGATCGGCGTTGGAGAAGCGTCCGGTATGTTCCCTATCGATATTGCCACGAGAGATTTCAATGCACGGATGATCGCACAGTTTGATGAACTGATCGCACCAAAAGGATTTTCCTGGAAATTGGAAGATATTCTGCCGAAGTGCCTGCTGGCAGGTGATGATGCAGGAAAGCTGACAGAAGAAGGAGCGAAACTTCTTGATGTGTCCGGAAAACTGAAAGCAGGCATTCCGCTTTGCCCGCCGGAAGGCGATGCGGGAACAGGCATGGTAGCGACCAACAGCGTAGCCACACGTACCGGTAACGTATCTGCAGGTACTTCTGTATTTGCCATGCTGGTTCTGGAAAAAGATCTGAAGAAACCGTATGAAGAGATCGACCTTGTAACCACACCTACCGGAAATCTGGTGGCAATGGTACACTGCAACAACTGTACTTCTGACCTGAATGCGTGGGTAAATATTTTCAAAGAATTTTCCGAAGCATTTGGCGTGGAAGTAGATATGAATAAGCTCTTTGGCACATTGTACAATAAAGCTCTTGAGGGAGACAAAGACTGCGGCGGCCTGCTTGCATACAACTATTTCTCCGGAGAGCATGTAACAGGATTTGAAGAAGGACGCCCGCTGTTCGTACGTACACCGGAGAGCAAGTTCAACCTTGCAAACTTTATGCGTGTGAACCTTTACACCTCACTGGGTGCATTGAAAGTGGGACTTGATATCCTGCTGAAAGAAGAGGATGTTAAGATCGACCGTATTACAGGACACGGCGGTTTGTTTAAGACAAAAGGCGTAGGACAGAAGATTCTGGCAGCAGCCATGAATTCACCGATATTTGTTATGGAGACAGCCGGTGAAGGCGGCGCCTGGGGTATCGCACTCCTCGCTTCCTACATGGTAAATAAGAAAGACGGCGAGACACTGGATGATTTCCTGAACAACAGAGTATTTGCAGGAAATACAGGATTGGAGATGCAGCCAGATCCGGAAGACGTAGCAGGATTTGATGTATTTACCGCACGTTATAAAGCAGGACTGCCTATTGAAAGGGCAGCAGTGGATTCACTGAAATAAGAGGGCGCATGAAATTTTACCTTGCCCCTATGGAGGGAATCACAGGACATATTTACAGGAACGCGCTGGAAAAATATTTTCCCGGAACGG
>JALFIB010000287.1 GCA_022776305.1 Lachnospiraceae bacterium | reverse complement strand
CCACAATCCTGCCCAATATTCGGATATCGTGGGGTATACACCCCACTTTTATCCTCATATTTGGGCGGGTCATTAAGTCATATAACCACTCATGTGCAAGCACATCGTGGTTAATGACTTTTGACCCTGGCATTAAAGCATTGCATTTTATGCAGGTCAGTGGTATGATTATAAATAAATTTCAGTAGGAGGACAAAGGAATGAAAAAGAATTTATCAAGAGTATTTGCAGTATCACTCAGTGCAGCAGTTCTTGCGGCAGCAGTTCCGGCTGGCATTGTAGGCGCAGAGGAAGACAAGACCATCACAGTAGCAGCTTCCCCCACACCCCACGCAGAGATCCTTGAGGCAGCAAAACCCCTTCTTGAGGAAAAGGGATGGACACTTGAGGTAAGTGAGTTTGATGATTACATCCTGCCGAATGAAGTAGTAGAAAGCGGTGAGATCGATGCAAACTACTTCCAGCACGTTCCATATCTTGAGAGTTTTAATGAAGAAAAAGGGACGCACCTTGTAGATGCAGGTGATATCCATTATGAGCCATTTGGTATTTATCCGGGACAGAAATCCAGCCTTGATGAGCTGGAGGAAGGTGATGTGATCGCCGTACCTAACGATACGACAAATGAGGCAAGGGCACTTCTTCTTCTTCAGGATAATGGTATCATCACATTGGAAGAAGGCGCAGGCTTGACAGCTACTGTAAATGAGATCGTTGACAATCCTTACGGCATTGAGATCCAGGAGCTTGAAGCAGCTCAAGTGCCGAGAGTTGTAGACGAAGTAGCATTCGCTGTCATGAACGGAAACTATGCACTGAACGCAGGTTTCTCCGTAGCAAAGGATTCTATCGCTTATGAAGCATCTGATTCCGAGGCTGCAAAGACATACGTAAACATCATTGCTGTAAAAGAAGGCAATGAAAACAACGAAGGCATTCAGGCATTGGTAGAAGTCCTGAAATCCGATGAGATCAAAGACTTTATCAATGAAACATATGACGGTGCAGTTATCCCGTTTGAAGATTCCGCAGAGGAAGCAGAGACAGAAGCTGCCACAGAAGCTGCAACAGAGTAATTCGGCTTTGCGATCCGGCATCCTGTTCTTGGGCTGCTAAGATGTATAAGAAAGGGGTTGTTTCAGAGGAAACTCTAGGACACCCCCTTTTCTGTTGTGCGTTTAGCAAAAAAGTGTGGCTTTGATACTTTATAAAGTAGCGAGAGTGTGCGAAGATACTTTTTCCGGAAAGACGGATGTAGGTACGTTTAAAAATTTATGGTGCATAGCGGCTGAAAATATGGTATAGTGGAAAGAAATGTTGATCATATGCGGAGGATAAAATGGAACCGATTATTAAAATCCAGCATTTAAATAAAGAATTCAAATTAAAAGAGACAGATGTCCATGCACTTTCCGATGTCAGTCTGGATATTTACAAGGGCGATATTTACGGGATCATTGGTATGTCCGGAGCGGGAAAGAGTACTCTGGTGAGATGCCTGAATTTTCTGGAGCGCCCCACAAGCGGAAAGGTGATCGTGGATGGCAAGGATCTGGCAGAGCTTTCAGAAAAGCAGCTGCGTGAGGCAAGGAAAAACATTGGAATGATCTTCCAGCATTTTAATCTGCTGATGCAGCGCAGCGTCATCGATAATGTATGCTTCCCTATGGAAATTGCAGGATTGAAAAAGAAGGAAGCAAGAGAAAAAGCTATGGAGTATTTAAAGATCGTAGGCTTGGAAGAAAAAGCTTATGCATATCCGGCGCAGTTATCCGGAGGGCAAAAACAGCGTGTAGCCATAGCCAGAGTACTTGCCTCTGACCCGACGATCCTGCTGTGTGACGAAGCCACCAGCGCTCTGGATCCCCAGACCACAAAATCCATTCTGCAGCTTCTTAAAGAGATTAACCAAAAGTATGGCATTACCATCGTGGTGATCACACATGAGATGGCTGTGGTACAGGAAATATGCAGCCATGTGGCCATCATAGACCACGGGAAGCTGGCAGAGCACGGTACGGTAGAGCAGATCTTTCAGGCACCGAAATCAAAAGAGGCGAAAAAGCTGATCTATCAGGGCTATGAAAAAGTCGCTTTGATGAAGGGAAAGAGATGTGTACGCATTGTCTTTTCTGAAAATTCTTCCTTTGAGCCGGTGATCGCCAATATGGTTCTGGCCTTTAAGACGCCTGTAAACATCCTCTATGCCAATACGAAGGATCTGGACGGCGTTGCTACAGGGGAGATGATCCTACAGCTTCCGGAAGACGATGTGCTGGGAGACAAGATGATCGCTTACTTAAAAAATACGAAATTAACCGTAGAGGAGTTGGAAGATTATGTGGGATGAAAAAGTAATTCAGATGATCATAGAGGGAATCGGGCAGACCCTGTATATGACTCTTGTTCCGACACTGTTCGGGTATATTTTAGGACTCCCTATGGGTGTAGTCCTGACGGTGACAGATAAAGACGGAATCAGGCCCAATGCGAAGATCTATAAAGTCCTTGACTTTATCTCAAATATTTTCCGAAGCATTCCGTTTTTGATCCTTTTGATCTTATTGATTCCCCTTACTAAGGCAATCGTAGGAAAAAGCTACGGTTCCAATGCCATGATCGTTCCGCTGACCATCGCAGCGGCACCTTACATTGCCAGAATGGTGGAATCATCTTTAAAAGAAGTTGATCACGGGGTGATCGAGGCAGCCCAGAGTATGGGGGCCAGCACATGGACCATTGTTACGAAAGTGCTGCTCACAGAAGCGCGGACATCCCTTATCGTCAATGCCACCATTGTTACCGCTACGATTTTAGGATATTCTGCCATGGCAGGTACGGTAGGCGCTGACGGACTTGGAGCCATAGCAGTCCGTTACGGATACAACCGATACCAGCCGGATATCATGGTGGTGACCGTTGTGATCTTAGTCCTTCTGGTGCAGATCATGCAGGGGATCGGAATGATGCTTTCCAGAAAATTTGACAGGCGCCGTACAGGCTGACCTGTATTTTAAGAACGCCGTCGGCGTACTTGCCGCGAGGCGCGCGCTCCGAAGGAGCTTTCATCTTGTTTATAGGCAACCGGGTAGTTCGTGAGAAGGAGATGTTTGTTTGGCTGATTCCAATATTACAAAAAGAGCGCTTGCAGCCGCATTGAAAGAATTGATGGAAACCCATCACTTTGCAAAGATCAGTGTGTCTGACATTTGTGAAAAATGTGATATGAATCGAAAAAGCTTTTATTATCATTTCAAGGATAAGTATGACCTTGTCAATTGGATCTATGACACAGAGTTTATTGCGGTGGTAAAAAATAAAAAGTACCAGACAGACTGGGAATTGATGGAGGATTTGTGTACGTATTTTTATGTGAACCGTGAATTTTACCGGCATGCATTAAAGATAAAAGGACAGAACTCCTTTTCCGAACATTTTAGGGAGCTTTTGCTCCCGCTGGTCGGGGATAGTTTAAAAGGCATTTTAGGAGAAGAGGATATCCAAGAGTTCTATATCAATTTTTTCGCAGATGCCATTACCATCACCATAGAGCGGTGGATCCTAAACAAGGATTGCGTGGAGCCAAAAGAATTTATCGCCCTTTTGAAATCCTGTCTGCAGTTAGCAGCAGCAAAAGCAAATCAAGATTTGGGACAAAATGAAGAAGCTTCCGTAAAATAGCCAAGAGGCATTTTACGGAAGCTCTTTTTGCATTACATGGATTATAGTAGGATTAATCGGCCTGATAGGATGATGATTCCTTCATTGGCACAGCTGCTTTCAAAATATCTTGCAGGCTGTTTTGGAATAAGTTATATTCAGGCAATGAGAGCTTTTGGCTAAAAGTGCATAAACTTCCGTCCAGATCAAAGCCTAGCACATGGGCTTCGTTGGAAATCACGCTGTCAATCAGGTGGAAATCATAAAAAATATCAATGGGGACTGTTTCATAAAGCTGTCTGTTCCGCAGGGCAACGGTCTGGTTGTAGACTTGCTCTGCCTGATCAGCCGGTATGGAAAAGTCCGGCATCAGCATGGTGAAAGCGGCGTGCATGGATTCGGCACTGCAAAAAAGGTCTCCGCTTAAAATATCATGGATCTGGTCTGGATGGTAACGGAGAAAGATGGAATATAAAAGGCTGCGGTCCCGCATTTTTTGGCAGATGTCTTCCATATTTTCCGTATAACGTACACTGATCATCATATTGTACAGCAGTTCTGCCTCATCAAGGAATTCATCTGTGATATCATCACAGCTGCAGACTACTGTAAAAGCAAGATTGGGATGAGTCTCCACAAGCTTGAAAACGGCGGCTGGATGATCAAAAGTAAAAATGACCCAGTTATAGATTCCAAGTTTTTTACCCTGCTCGATCAAGGAAGCATACGTATCATAAAGGTCTTCTAACGTGCTGCCTTTTACGCAGAATTCCAAAGTCCAGGGAATATTAAAATGATACTGCTGCTCAAAATGCCGGATTGCTTTTGCACCAAGAGTACAGCTGTTATAGCCCACGTTCATTCCAAAGGTTAAAATACGCTGGGAATCCACATGAAATACAATATCACGGATCAGGTCATAGTATGAACTGTTTTCATTTTGAAGCATGGTCTGGGCAGCAGTGAAGAAATGCTGCTGAAACCTGCCCTCTGAAAAATTTAATGCCATATCCACTAAATTGCGGATACTTCTCTCCGGTGATTCTTTTATATCGGATAAAGTTTTTTTCACGATTGTTTCAATCAAAATACGGGATACGTTTTCGCCCATAATACCCTCCGTCTATAAACCCGGTTTCCCCTTTTGAAATACATGACAACAGAAAAAGTGGCTGCCGGATGTAGTCTGCAAAGCCGGATGCCCTGCTACTACACTAGCTTACTATCGGAAGCGGCATTATACAAGGGACAATACGTTTTTTTTGTCCTAAAAGAATCATTTATTTTTCTGAATAGTATTCCGGGAGGGATGTATAGATGTTTTTTTCCGTCCGCAGCACATAATGGGTTCTGGTCATCCGGATCCCTTCCTGCTGTTTGATCTCACGATGGATCTCTTCAAGCTCTTTGGAAGAATGGCAGCATATTTTAAGCATATAATCAAACTCTCCTGTCAGGTAATAGCAGGAGACGATATTTGGATTGCTTTTTATGTATTGGACGAAGTTTTCCGTAAAACGTGGGTGCTCCAGACTGATCTCCATTAACGCAGTTAGGTCATTCCCGATTGCCGCCTCATCTGTAATAATGGTGTAGGACTGGATGATACCACTGGTTTCAAGCTTATGGATCCGTTCAATGACTGAGGAGACAGACAGATGGATCTCACGACTGATGGCAGAGGCCTTTTCCCTCGCGTTTGTTTTTAATAATGACAAAATTTTATAATCAAGTATATCCATATACATAGTCTCCTTTCTAGTTATGACGCGGCGGAAGAAATCAGATAGAGGGTTCCTAAGATCTCGCGTTCAATATCCGGTGGGAACCCGTCCACGCTGGGTTCCGATTTTTTTGTTACTCCGTCAATGCACCCCAGGGAAACAATGTGTTCCAGATAACCGGAAAGTTCCCGATAGGAGAGAAGGAGGCTTTTATGCTGCAAAACGGCAAGATATGCGGCAAGAGCGTAGGCGCCCCAGTTGGAAACCGTTGCAATGATCAATTCGTCAACAGTTACCGTACAGGGATTTAATCCCAGTTTTTCTTCAATCACATCTTTTAGGTTTCCCATACCGATCTCATTTCCGCCGTCACCGATCCCTATGGTGAGGATTCCTTTTTTGCCGGCCAGCTCAAACATAAGATCAATCTGTGCAGTCTGGTCTGCAATACTGATTCCGCGCATGTTGGCATAATCTTCTTTTTTATTACGCCCACACCGCTCAATGGAGATCAGGCAGACGGGATCATAGGTAGAAAGGATTTTTTCATAAGCAGCCTCGTCCGCGTAGGTACTTACATATTCCACCTGTAGATGCTCCGGTTCAAAAAGGTTCCGGCAGATCTCATCTGTAATGATGACAGGGTGGAAGTCCAGCTTTTCCAGTGCGTGTGCCAGAAGGATGGTGCCGGGAGGACCATCCGTTTCAGCTTTGCCGGATACACAAAACCCTGTTGTGAGTAAAACATTGCCACGCTTAAGTGCCAGAATCTTTTGCGCTGCATGGAGACAGTAATTTTCATCTAAATACTGCTGGAGAATATTCATGCCCCTCTTAGAGTATTTTAACACGATGTCTTCAATGGAATAATCAAGATGGTTGTTCGCTGAAAAAATAGAAGTATCATCCATAACATTCCCTCCTCATATGATTAGCCTTTAAATGGAAGTGAGAACCTTTTGTCCCAAAGGCACGATCAGGATCCCTTCTTCCATCAAAGCAGAGCGGATCCTGCGGACAAAAGAAAGAGCCGCAGGGCTGTCACCGTGAACACAGACCGAATCAGCCTGTACTTCGATCTCCTTGCCGGTGATGGATGTGACAGTGCCCTTCTGGATCATTTGGAGGACTCTGGTTATGGCTTCTTCTTCATCTGTGATCATAGCTCCCGGTTTCTTCCGTGATACCAGCGAACCGTCTTCTTCATATGCCCTGTCGGCAAATACTTCATTTGCAGTGGACAGGCCTAAGGCTTTGGCTGCTGATACCATCTGGCTGTTTCCCGGGGCAAGGAGGATCAGCTTATCATCTACGGCAGCGATCCCTTCACAGATCGCTTTGGCGATAGAAAGATCTTTTACAGCCATGTTGTAGAGGGCACCGTGGGGTTTCACGTGCTGCAGCTTAACCTGATTGGCATCACAAAATCCTTTGAGGGCACCGATCTGGTAAATAATAGAAGCGGTGATCTCATTGGGGGACAGCTGCATGGCACGCCTGCCAAATCCTACCAGATCCGGAAAACCGGGGTGTGCCCCCACACGAACCCTGTTTGCTTTGGCTTCCCGCACTGTTTGTTCCATCACCACGGGGTCGGATGCATGAAACCCGCATGCCACGTTTGCAGAAGAGATATAAGGAAGGATCTCCTGGTCCATCCCACACGTATAATTACCAAAACTTTCACCCAAATCACAATTTAAATCGATGGAATACATAATTTTTCTCCTTCCCGCATGAGCTTTAGTATTTTAATTCCGTATTGCGGATATCACTGATCAGCATATGTCCCGGGGCATGGGTGATGGCAAGAGGCGGTTTTGATTCCATCACTACATTCTGGGGAGTAACTCCGCAGGGCCAAAAAACAGGTACTTCCCCGTCTTTTATGGTGACCATGTCGCCGAAATCCGGATGGAAAAGATCTGAGATCCCAATAGCAGCCGGATCACCAATATGGATAGGGGCGCCGTGGACTCTTGGCATTTCCCCGGTGATCAGCACAGCCCTTGGCACCAGCTCGTGAGGAATAGGCCGCATGCTGACTACCATATTGCCGCGGAATACTCCTGCCGGTGTACAGGGAATGTTTGTTTTGTACATAGGAACATTTCGTCCCTCCTCGATATGGCGGACCGGAACGTTTGATTCCAGAAGGGCTGATTCAAAAGAGAAGCTGCATCCGATCAGGAAGCTGACGAAATCCTCCTGCCATAGTGAGGAGATATCTGTCATTTCACCATCCAGTACACCTTTCCGGTAGATCCGGTATCTGGGAATGTCGCGGGCGATATCCGCCCCGTCTGCAATCTCGCGGAGAAAGCGGCTCCCCGTGTCACTGACTTCCAAAAGGGGACAGGATTTTGGGTTTCGTTGGGTAAATAAAAGAAAATCGTATGCCAGGTCTTTGGGAAGGATCACAAGATTGGCTTGTGCGTATCCGCTGCACATGCCTGCTGTTGGGCCGGTGATCTCTCCGGCACGGATCAGTGATCGGACTTCCTTCGGTTTCATTGCTGAGTAATCCATGAATATCCCTCCATTTTCTGAAAATGTATCGTTGTTCCCGGTACGGCCTGTGCCAAAAGAGGCAGGTCGTCGGTGATGACAGTTGCTATTTTCGCATAGCCCCCAGTAGTCTGGCGGTCAGCCATTAAGACGATGGGCATTCCCGATGAGGTGATCTGGATAGAACCAAATACAATGCCGTCAGACACAATATCTGTTCCGTGGATGCTTTCCACCGCTGGTCCTTCCAGACGGCAGCCCATCCTGTCGCTTTGCTCTGATACGGTATAAGGAGCGGAATAAAAAAGATTAAGCCCTTTTTCTGTAAAGTAATCCGATTGTGGCCCCTCAATGACCCGCACCTTTATTTCTTTGCTGTAGACGGGGGCTTTTAAGGAAAGGTCCTTGATCTGTTGGAAGGGAACGGATAAGGTGCCTGTATCAAGCAGATCACCTGATTGCAGTGCCCTTCCTTGGAAACCTCCGATCTTACATTTCAGGTTTGTGGACCGGCTTCCAAGTACAGGGGGAACGAGAATGCCCCCGGCGGCGGCAAGATAGGTGCGGCAGCCGTTTACTGCTGCTCCAAGGGATAATATCCCACCGGAGGGAACGAAAACTGGGCGGTACATCGGGCAAGCTTTTCCGTCTATGGATGGCTTCATATCAGCCCCTGTTAAGGCAATCACGGTATCCGACTGGAAACGGTAGCTGCCTCCAAATACGGTATGTTCGATCACTGCTTCATTTTTTTGGTTATTTACCAGCTGGTTTGCTGATTCGTAAGCCTTTTGATCCATGACTCCGGAACAGGGCATACCAGATTTTTGGTAGCCGAATCTTCCTAAGTCCTGCACGGTACTTAAAGCCCCGGGGACGATAACACGAAATGCCATAAATGTTTCCTCCTTCCTTTTAGAAAGACGATGATGGGGCTGGGTGGTTACTGCCATCTGTACAGGAACGGATGGACAGCTGATAAGTACCCCGCTGTATCATCTGACGGATATCGTAATAATCACAGGAAGTGATGGGGACGAATCGAATGTAGTCCCCTGCACGGCATAAAACAGGTTCTTCCCGGGAAGGATCGTAAAAATCTACGGGAGTACTGCCGATCAGCCTCCAGCCTCCGGGAGAATCCAGAGGATATACACCGGTCTGGTTCCCACCAATGCCCACGGCACCTTTTGGGATCTTTGTCCTCGGAGTTTTAAGCCGCGGCATTTCAATACGTTTATCAAGACCGCCAAGATAGACAAAACCGGGTAAAAAGCCAAGCATATATATTTTGTAATTTACGGAACTGTGGATCGATATGATCTCCTCCATTGTCAGATCCGTGTATTCCATCAAGTCAGGCAGGTCTTTGCCGAAATGGGAACCATAACAGCAAGGAATCTCAAGGATCCGTCCTTTTTCTTTTTTACCTGATTCTAAATGTTCACAAAGTGATAAGACAGATTCCCGAAGTTTGTTTCCTGATATTACAGATGGATCATAATAAATGAGCAGGGACCGGAAGGTGGGAACTGTTTCGGTGATACCTGAAATGTGCCCTTGTTCTATTTTTTGTTCCAGAGCATGGACAAGGTCATTTGTTTCTTCTTGAATCGAATCGCCGAATTCTGCTACAAGAGCCCGGTCACCGGCGGGTAAGATTTTAGGGATTGGCATAGGAACACCTCCTAAATGAGTCAAATACAAAAAGCAGACGGCAAGAAGGTTCGACCTCCTTGCCGTCTGCTTTCCTGCATTTTATAGCGTGATCATGAAAATGTCAATTGATTCCGAAAAAAATGGAATAATTTTGGAGGGAAAAGAGGATAGCCGAAAATATTTTGGGAGAGATTGGAATATTAGAAAAATATTCCGGCGCAAAAAAGGAAAGGAGAGACGTACATAATCTATAGAAGAAACAGGAACTTTTAGGGAATGGAACAGAAAAAAACTTACTTGACAGATAAAAAACTTTGCATTATAGTCTGGGGCAAGATGAACGAAGGCGTTCGGTAAATTTTACCGGGCGCCTATTTCATTATCTAAATCTGTTTAGCAGGCACCTTGAGGACAGAGAACAGGAAGGCCTGTTGGAAAAGAAGGAGGAGATATTTATGAAGAAAAAAGTATTAAGTGCAACACTGGCTCTTTCCATGACAGCATCTATGGTTGCAGGAACATCTGTATTTGCAGAGGAAGAGGATCACGTGATCAAAGTCGGTGCAGTATGTGCCATGACAGGCGGATCTGCTGTGTACGGTGAAGGCGCACAAAATGCAATTGATATGGCAGTAGAGGAGATCAATGCATCAGATTCTGAGTACAAGATCGAGATCGTAAACGGCGGTAAAGTTGCAGACGATGCAAAGGATGCAAAACAGGCAGTCAATGCATACAACTCATTAAAGGCTGAGGATCCGGAAGCAATCGTTGGTTCTTTCTTCTCAGCAGTAACTCTTCCGATGGCTGAGCTGGCTGCAGAAGATGATATGCTTCTTCTTGCTACAGGTGCTACAAACGTGAAAGTAACAGAGATCGGACCGACTATTTTCCGTAACTGTTTCATTGACCCGTTCCAGGGCGAGATGGCAGCAAAATTTGCCAGTGAAAAAGGATTTACAAAAGCATTTGTGATCTATGCAAAAGATGATGATTATTCAAATGGTCTGAAGGACGCATTTGTTGAAAGCGCGGAAGCAGAAGGCATTGAAGTAGCAGGTGTGGCAGAGTGTACCACAACCGATACAGACTTTACAGCACAGGCAACGAATGCAGTGGCATCTGAGGCTGACTTCGTATTCTATCCTTGCTTCCTTGATACAGTTCCACTTCTTGTACAGCAGGTAAGAGATGCCGGATTTGAAGGAGCTATCATGGGCGGCGACGGCTGGGACGGTGCCGACACCACAGGACTGGAAGATTACTTCACAGACTGCTACTTTACAAACCACTATTCATCTGAAGATACAGCTCCGGCAGTGCAGGAATTCGTATCAAAATACACAGAAAAATACGGAGACGAGACTTTGAATGCATGTGCTGCCCTGTACTATGATGCAATGTATATGCTGGTTCAGGCTGCTGAAAACGGTGGCGGATCCGACACTGCTTCCTTAGTAGAAGGAATGACAGGAATGAAATTCAGCGGTGTTGCAGGTGACATCTATCTGGATGAAAACAACAATGCAATCAAGCCGGTGGTTGTAAACACATACGAAGACGGACAGATCAAGTGGCTTGAAACAATTTCTCCGGAAGAATAAAGGAATCATTTTTTAGAGGAATGACAGAGGATTTGGGAATCTTCAAATGGCTTCAGATACGGGTTGGCGTTTGCCAGCCCGTACCGTATTACATGAGGAACGGGGAGGAAGACCAGTGACAATATTTGTACAAAGTATTATAAACGGGCTGAATCAGGGCGCCATCTATGCCTTGATCGCCCTTGGCTATACAATGGTGTACGGTATTTTGAGAATGATCAACTTTGCCCATGGTGATTTTATTATGGTGGGTGCCTATACCATGTTCTATACCGCGCCGCTTATGATCAGCTATGGCATGCCTGCGTGGATGGCAGTTTTTCTTGCAGTAATCGCATGTACCACAGTCGGTGTATTAGTAGAGAGGATTGCTTATAAACCGGTGCGTAACTCAGGTTCCATGTCAGCATTGATCACAGCTCTGGCAATGAGTTTGTTTTTGGAAAACCTTGCAATGGTCCTGTTCGGCGGCAATCCAAAGACCGTCGTGAAGATCTTTGACCTGCCCATGGTAGAGATCCTTGGGGTTAAGATCCAGCTGAAGTATTTGCTTACCCTTGGCATCGGCCTTGCGATCATGGTTTGTCTCACACTTTTTGTAAAGCTTACAAAACTTGGAAAGGCCATGCGGGCAGTACCACAGGACCGTCAGGCAGCTACCATCGTAGGCATCAATGTAGACAGGATCATCACAGTCACCTTTGCCATCGGTTCTGCCCTGGCAGCTGTTGCAGCAATGATGTATTGCTCCACTTACCCCAGATGTACCACAGATATGGGCTCTATGATGGGTATTAAGGCCTTTATTGCCGCAGTATTAGGCGGTATCGGTATTATTCCGGGCGCGATGCTTGGAGGGCTTATCGTAGGTGTGCTGGAGATTTTCGTAAAAGTATACTTGGCTCCCGGTTGGTATGAGGCGATCACATACGGGATCCTGATCGTGGTGCTGCTGATCAAGCCGTCCGGTATTCTCGGAAAAAATGTAGGCGAGAAAGTCTGAGGGGAGGGAGAAAAATGCCAAAGAAAATGAAAACCAGTTATTTTATCAATCTGATTGGCCTGCTCCTTTTATTCTTCGGACTTTATGCTGTTTTTGAGACAGGGATCTTCGGGACGAGGACAGACTACTTGAAAGGAATTGCGACCACGGCGTGCTATACGGTGATCATGGTAACTTCTTTGAACCTTTTGGTTGGTGTGATGGGAGAGTTTTCACTGGGACACGCAGGATTTATGTCTGTGGGAGCCTATGCGTCCGCTATTTTGACCAATGCTATTGCCCCTATGGGTGTTCCGAAATTCGTCATGTTTCTTGCGGCGCTGTTAGTAGGAGGAATTGCTGCAGCCATCACAGGAGTGTTAGTAGGCATTCCAACCTTGAAGCTAAGAGGTGACTATCTTGCCATTGTCACGGTGGCGTTTGCCGAGATTATCCGTGTTGCATTTACAAACTTTGAGATTACAGGCGGCGGACGTACCATGTCCGGTATTGCAAAGCTCTCGGATTTTTACTGGGTATTCTGGGTAACAGTCATCTGCGTAAGCATTATGTATATGTTCATCCGTTCAAGGTTTGGACGTACGGTAAAAGCCATCCGTGAAGACTACATAGCAGCATCTGCTTCCGGTGTAAATGTGACTTTTTATAAAGTTATGACATTTACCATCTCCGCATTTTTTGCAGGAATCGCAGGTGCCATCTATGCACATTACATGACAGCCATGATTCCTACTTCCTTTAACTTTATGTATTCCGCTGAGTTTTTGACAGAAGTGATCATCGGAGGTACCGGTTCTATGACAGGTTCCATCATCGGTGCTACCTTCCTTTCAGCTCTTCCGGAAGCCATGCGTGCATTTTCCAAATACCGTATGCTGGGCTATTCCATCGTGTTGGTGCTGATCATGGTCTTCCGTCCGGGCGGAGTGTTTGGTACATGGGAGTTTTCCCTGACCCGGGCATTAAAGCGTTTGACCGGGAAAAAGAGCGGAAAGGGGGACAAGTAAATGGAAAAAAACAAAGTTCCCGTACTGAGGGCATCCCATCTTGGCATTCAGTTTGGCGGATTGAAGGCTGTGGATGATTTTAATATGGAGATCGGTGAATCTGAGCTGGTGGGACTGATCGGACCCAACGGAGCAGGAAAAACCACGGTGTTTAACTTGCTGACCGGTGTGTACCAGCCTACCGAAGGCGCTTTTTATCTCTGTGGCGATAAGATGAACGGCAAAAAGACCCATCAGGTGGTGGAAGCAGGGATTGCAAGGACCTTCCAGAATATCAGGCTGTTCAAAAAAATGTCTGTATTGGAAAATGTAAAAGTGGCAATGAACAAGGATATGAAATATTCCATGCTTTCTGCCCTTGCCCGATCTGCAAAATTCTGGAACGAAGAAAAAGAGACGGATGAAAGGGCACTTGAGCTGTTAAAAATTGTCCATCTGGAAGAAAAAGCAGGATATATTGCTGAGAACCTTCCCTATGGAGAACAGCGGCGCCTTGAGATCGCAAGGGCTTTGGCTACAGGGATGAAGCTGCTTCTTCTGGATGAACCGGCTGCCGGAATGAATCCTACAGAGACGGCGGAGCTGCTTGCGATCATTAACCAGATCCGTGACCAGTTCGGTATTTCTGTCCTTTTGATCGAGCATGATATGTCTCTTGTAATGAAGATCTGCGAGCGGATCCAGGTCATTGATTACGGCGTGACCATTGCATGCGGTACACCTGAGGAGATAGCGAACAATCCTAAAGTAATTGAAGCATATCTCGGAAAAGACGAGGATTAGGAGGGGAGCTATGTTAGAGGTTAAAGATTTATACGTAAACTACGGGGCAGTGGAAGCCATCAAGGGTATCAGCTTTCAGGTAAAGCCGGGAGAGATCGTTACGCTGATCGGAGCCAATGGAGCCGGAAAAACCACCACGCTCCATACCATCTCCGGGCTTGTAAAGGCAAAGAGCGGATCCATTACTTATAATGGGGTGGATCTTCTGAAAACGGATCCCTCTAAGATGATCACATTGGGAATTGCCCATGTGCCGGAAGGCCGCCATGTATTTCCGGAAATGTCTGTGGAGGATAATCTTCAGATGGGAGCCTATGCCAGCAAAAACAAGGCGGAGGCAGCGGAAGCAATGCAGGACGTATACAAAAAATTCCCGCGCCTAAAAGAGCGCCGCAGACAGCTGGCGGGAACACTGTCAGGAGGAGAACAGCAGATGCTGGCCGTAGGACGTGCCCTGATGGGAAAGCCAAGCATTATTCTGATGGATGAACCGTCCATGGGACTGTCGCCCCTTCTTGTAAAAGAAGTGTTTGCGATTATTCAGGAGATTCATGCTGCAGGTATCACAGTGCTTTTAAATGAGCAGAATGCGAAGATGGCATTGTCCATTGCAGACAGGGCATACGTTCTGGAGACGGGTACCATTTCCATCAGCGGAGATGCGCAGGAGCTGCTAAAAGATGAGCGCGTGAAAAAGGCATATCTCGGACAGTAGGAGGCAGATATGGGAAAAGATTATTTTGCAATCTGTATTACAAGAACGTGCGGTTCCGGAGGAACAGAGATCGGAAAGATGCTCTCAGAACAGCTTTCCATTGATCTGTATGACAGAAAGCTTTTAAGGCTTGCTTCTGATGATTCCGGGATCAATGAAAAATTGTTTGCAAAAGCGGATCAGGATACGAAAAAGACGCTTTTGTATAAAGTCTCCAAGGCAGTTTATAATGGGGAAAAGATCCCTCCGGAGAGCGGAAATTTCCTCTCAGACAGGAATCTTTTTGAGTATCAGGCAAAAGTGCTCCGGGGGCTTTTGGAAAAGGAGAGCTTCGTTGTGCTGGGGCGCGCGGCAGATTTTGTCCTGAAGGATAAAGAAAATGCCATCAGTATTTTCCTGACCGCTTCGCCTAAGGCCTGCTTTAAACGGGAACAGGAGATCATGCAGACCGATGAGCTGGGGGTAAACCGGCACATAAAGAGCATAAATAAATACCGCAGTGAATATTATAAATATCACACGGGAAATAAGTGGAAAAACCCGGAAAATTATGATCTTTGCCTGCGGACGGATGTGCTGGGGTATCAGGGCTGCGTCGATGTAATCTGTAATTACATCGAAACACGGCTGGGGATTAAAGTAAAATAAAGAATCCCAGACATGAGAAGTCCGGATCATTGCAGCATGAAAAAAATTGGATAAATTCAACAAAAACAATTGCCGGATTTCAAAATTTATGTTATATTTGTGGTATCAATATACCATAGAGCCAACAAAATATGCCGGTAGAAGGATTTGGGAGAGGCTGTCATACGTATCGAAGGAAAACGATGTAAACGGTAGGGAAGTGTATGGCAGAGCCGAAGGGGAAGTGATGCAGCAAACTCTCAGGCAAAAGGACCAGGTCTGGACGGCACTCTGGAAAGGCGACGGTGCACCCAAGAAGCAATCTCTGCATATGTAGATATGTATATGGAGAGAGAATCTTTCAGGTAGAAAGACAGAGATGCATAAACAGGAGGGTATCCAAGTGGATATCTGCCTGCTTATGTGTCTCTTTTTTATGTTATAGAAAATTGCGATTTCCTAAAATGTAAATAGTCATGGCGACGAGGAAAAAGGAGGATGGAGATGGAAAAGAAAACACCGCTGTATGACACCCATGTGAAGTATGAAGGAAAGATCGTACCATTTGGAGGATACTTACTCCCGGTACAGTACAAATCCGGAGTGATCGCAGAGCACATGGCTGTGCGGACCGGATGTGGATTGTTTGATGTTTCCCATATGGGGGAGATCACCTGCATCGGACCGGATGCTGTAAAGAATCTCAATATGCTTTTGACAAACGATTATACCACCATGTACGATGGGCAGGCACGCTACAGCCCAATGTGTAATGACGAGGGCGGTGTGGTAGATGACCTGATCGTTTATAAAGTGAGGGATGACCATTATTTCATTGTGGTAAATGCAGCTAACAAAGACAAAGATTATGCGTGGATGAAAGCACACGAATTCGGTGATGCGGTCTTTACGGATATTTCAGACCAGGTGGCCCAGATCGCACTGCAGGGCCCGAAAGCAGAAGAGATCCTGAAAAAACTTGTGCCGGATGAGGATATTCCGAAAAAATATTACAGTGCATGTTTCCATAAAACCATTGGCGGGATGGACTGTATTATTTCCAGAACCGGTTATACAGGAGAAGACGGATTTGAATTTTATTTAGCTGCCGATCAGGCTGCACAGCTTTGGGAGCTGCTCCTTGAAACCGGAAAAGAAGAAGGGCTGATCCCATGTGGGCTTGGAGCAAGGGATACACTCCGTCTGGAAGCTGCCATGCCGCTCTACGGACATGAGATGAATGACGAGATCACGCCTTTTGAGGCAGGACTCGGTATATTTGTAAAGATGAATAAGGCTGACTTTATAGGAAAAGCAGCACTGGAAGCAAAAGGAGAACCAAAGCAGAAGCGTGTGGGCCTTAAGGTGACAGGCCGAGGGATCATCCGGGAACATGCGGATGTTTACGTTGGTGATCAAAAAGTCGGTATGACCACATCAGGGACACATTGTCCTTATCTGAAAGCTCCGATGGCGATGGCACTTCTTGAGACTGGCTGTACAGGCCTTGGCACTGCAGTGGAAGTAGATGTGCGAGGCAGGCGCGTTCCTGCTGAGGTAGTAGCACTTCCATTTTATAAGAGGGGAAAATAAGGATCTGCCTTTACCAAAAGAAATTGTCTATAGAAAAGAAAAACCAATAACAAAACCAATAAAAAATGAGATAACAGGAGGTATCATTATGAATCATCCAGAGGAACTGAAATACAGCAAATCCCATGAGTGGGTAAAATTTCTTGATGACACAACTGCCCTGATCGGATTGACCGATTACGCACAGGATGCTTTGGGAGACCTTGTATTCGTAAACCTGCCGGAAGCCGGGGATGAAGTGACAGCGGGAGAAGCTTTTGCCGATGTAGAATCCGTAAAAGCTGTATCAGACGTATTTTCACCTGTAACCGGAACGGTGGCAGAGATCAACGAAGAGCTTCTTGATGCTCCGGAGCAGATGAATGAAGATCCCTATGGCGCATGGCTGATCAAGGTGGAAAACATCACAGACAAGGATGAGCTTTTGAGCGCAGAAGAGTACGTGAAATTCTACGAGAGCGAAGAAGCATAGAAGAAGTTCGAGAGGAGGAACACAGATGGGTTCATTTTTACCGAACACGAAAGAGGAGCAGCAAAACATGCTGCGGGAGATTGGTTATGACAGCTTTGACGCATTGTTTGCCCATATTCCGGAAGAGGCGAAGGTAAAAAGCCTGAACCTGCCTTCTGGGCTCAGTGAGATGGAGGCTATAGAAGAAATGGACCGCCTTGCAGGGAAAAATATTGTATTTAAACATATTTTCCGCGGCGCAGGCGCATACAACCATTACATTCCGGCAATCGTACAGAGTGTTGTTTCAAAAGAAGAATTTGTGACGGC
>JALFIB010000272.1 GCA_022776305.1 Lachnospiraceae bacterium | reverse complement strand
AGAGTATAAAAAAGGAAAAACATTGGAGCATATTGTGGATGAAATTTATTACATATACTGTACACAGAACAGGAAAAAACAGATTGATATGTCTTTTTTCAAAGATTATGAAAAAGTGAAAGACCATATTGCTTTTAAATTAGTGAACAGAGAAAAAAACAGTGAGATGCTGCAAAAAGTTCCCCATCGTCAATATCTCGATCTGGAAATCGTATATTATTACCGCATGGAACATGAGTCCATAGGAAAAGGAAGTATTTTGGTCCAAAATACTCATCTGTCATATTGGAATGTAGGGGAAGAAGAATTGTTCCGAAATTCTATGAAGAATACTGCAAAGCTTTTTCCATATGAATTTTTAAGCCTGCAGGAAATAATAGGCGAAAGCTTTTGTAGTGCATCGGAAATAGAAGAACATAGGATTCCTATGTACGTCTTAACAGACTCAGAAAGGTATTTCGGTGCCTCCGTGATCGTTTATAATAAAGTTTTGGAAGAAGTAGCAGAAAGGATCGGAAGCGATTTTTATATTCTGCCAAGCAGCATTCATGAATGTATGATTGTTCCGGCCCTATTGTATGTCGACTGCAGGGAACTCCATGAAATGGTGCATGAGATCAATGGAGCATGTGTAGCAGAAGAAGAGATTTTAGGGGAATCTGTTTACTTATATCGCCGCGAATTAAAAACAATTGAGATTGCTTGGGAGAGCCATGCTTGAAAGAAAGGGTACATTGCGTCTATAATACTTGGTCATTTTCCGATGGTTCGTATTCTGCAATATCTTCAAGCCTGCAATTCAAAATCCGGCATAGGTCATTCAGTGTAGTAGTATTCATCGGTTTATTCTTCCGAAGTTTATCAATGGTCGAGCTTGAAATATGATGATGGTTGATTAAAGTGTAGGTTGTCTCGTTTGATTTTTTCAGTGTGTTCCAAAATGGATTGTAGTTTATCATAATGTTTCCTCTTTGGTAATTTATGGAAACAGAATAAGATATAGTTCTCAACTTGACCATGGTCAATAAAAAGACTATAATCTGTAAAAAGGAGGATTCTGAGATGTTTGAACTGAATGAGGAACAGAGAAAACGTTTATTGGATTTTTGCGGTATGACAGATTTAGAATTCTATGAGAGGTATCTGGCGGATTTGACACTAGAGGAGCAGGCGGCATTTATGGATGAATTTCCGGAATTCTTAAGTGGAGAAGAAGCGGGGGAAGATATGGGGTTAAAGGATGATGAGTTGTTCCAACGTGTATTAGAGACAATAAAAAGAGGGGTAAACTAGAGATATCATAGCCATTATTTTACAGATCGTAGAGGGTGTAACACAGTGTAACACTAAAATCGTCTATTTCCCGGCTATAAAAAAGAGCGGAAAACCAGCCTGAGAATTAAGGTTTTCCGCCAAAAACTAACAACGCACCTGAAGGGATTCGAACCCCTGACACGTGGTACCGGAAACCACTGCTCTATCCCCTGAGCTACAGGTGCTTCTGAATTTGCTCAATTATTCTACCATAGATTCTTTGAAATGTAAAGAAAAAATGAGGGATTCTTCCTGAAAGACGCGAGCACCTGTATGAAAAAGCAAATGTCAGTGGAAAAAGCAAGATTCCTTTCTGTAAAACTTAGGATTCAATTAAGAAACGCATGCTTTACAGAGTTGTGTTAATATGCTAAAATTATTCTGAAATTTATAGAAAATTGTATGTTTTCTATAGGGATAATAAAAAGTAGGGGGAGAACACATGTTGGATAATTTTAGAGAATGGCTATCTGACAATTTGCGTTATATTTTACTGGGGTTAGCCGGTATCCTGCTTGTTGTGATCGCATTTTTTGCAGTCCGGCTTGTTAAGGGGCTTGGTTCACCAAAGAAAAATGAACCTGAGACACAGCAGGTATCTACAGAACGCACGACAGAAGCCGAGACAGAAAAGAAAAAAACTACGACTCTTGTTCAGGACCAGCCGGAGATCCTTGATCTTGTGACGAGATATTACACAGCGAGAGCGAATAAGGATTATGATGCACTTGCCGCTATGTGTGAGGTTTTTGATGATACAGCACGTTCCGAGATTGAATCTCAGGATGCGGCCATTGAATCCTACAGCAATATTATGACATATTCAAAGCCGGGAATGACAGACGGTTCATACGTAGTCTATATTTATTTTGATGCAAAGCTGACAGGGATTGACACTTTGGCGCCTAGTTTGAGAGAGCTTTATCTTGTTACAGATGTAGAAGGCAATCTTATGATTGCGGATAAAGACAGCAATCCGGAACAGGAAGATTATATTGAGCAGCTCCGAGCAGATGATGATGTTCAGGCATTGATTAAAGATGTAGACAAAAAACTGGACGATGCATGCAATTCCGATCCGGCATTGAAAGAACTGATCGAGCCAAGCGGAGATTCTTCTAATACTACATCAGGCGATGGCACATCAGAAGGCGATGACACCACACAGGGGGAACCTGTGGTAGGTACTACGACCGGTACGATGCAGGCAACTACTGAAGTAAATGTACGTGGCACAGCTTCTACCGACGGCACTTTATATGGAGTTTTGACTACAGGAATGACTGTTGAGGTTCTGGAAAACACAGATACGGGATGGTCAAAGGTTCGTTACAGCACTGCTGATGGTACGACGATCGAGGGATACGTTATGACACAGTATCTTGCAGAAGTACAGTAAAAGAAAAGCTTAGTTAGAGAATAGAAACGAGATGCGCGAAGCGTATCTCGTTTTTTGTAGGGGCTTTAGCCTGTCGAGAGCATTGGAGTTTTTCGTTGTTTTTGATCCCCTCATGTGGTACACTATCCATAATTGCTTGAAGAGGAGATTTACGTGAAAAAATGAGCCAAAGATTTGTAAAAGAAAAAATTACAGGTGAAATACGTTTAAACAAATATTTAAGCGATGCAGGCGTCTGCTCAAGACGTGAAGCAGACCGTATGATCGAGGCTGGGCAGGTCAAAGTAGACGGGATTACGGCTACACAGGGTATGAAGATAACAGCGGATCAACAGGTCGCCGTAAAAGGGCAATTGGTTGAGAGAGAACAAGAGATGATCTTGCTTGCAGTGAATAAACCACGAGGAATTGTTTGCACCACAGATAGACGTTGGGATGACGAGACAATTTATGATCTGGTGAATTATCCCAAAAGGATTTTTTCTATCGGCAGGCTGGATAAAGATTCGGAAGGATTGCTTTTGATGACTAATTACGGGGACATCCTGAATAAAATGATGCGTGCGGGAAATTATCATGAGAAAGAGTATCTTGTCACAGTTGACAAAAAAATTACTCCGGAATTTTTGGAAAAAATGAGAAATGGTGTGTATCTCAAAGAATTAGACGTAAAGACAAGGCCATGCCGTATCGAGCTTGCAGGGGAAAAACAGTTTCGGATTATACTCACACAGGGATTGAACCGGCAGATACGAAGGATGTGTGAAACGCTCCGTTATAAAGTGACGCGTCTGATCAGGGTACGGGTCATGAATATTGAGCTGGGAGATTTAAAACCTGGGGAGTACCGTCAGATAACACGAAAAGAATTTGCTGAACTTATGGCAAAGTTAAAGGATTCTGTTAATAATCCAAAGTATCCCCCAAAAAATGAAGACCACAGGAAAAGTCAAAAGGAAAACGCAAGTAGGGTTGACCACGCGGGATCCGGTAATGGAAAGCGTGAGATGGAAAAAGCGGGGAATATGAAGAATAAAAAGACCAGACAGGAAAGGAATCGGAAAAGCAGATGAACCAGCAGATCGAGCGGATGAAGGAATTATCCCAAAAGCTCCAAGAAGCTTCAAAAGCATATTATCAGGAAGACAGAGAGGTTATGAGCAACCTTGAGTATGACCGTTTATATGATGAACTGCAAAAACTGGAGCAGGAAAGCGGTGTGGTATTGGCTGGCAGTCCCACAGTTACGGTGGGGTATGAGGCGCTGGAAACACTTCCAAAAGAGCGCCATGAATCACCAATGCTTTCGCTGGGAAAGACAAAAGAAAGGTCGGAGCTGGTAAGCTTTGCCGGAGGACATAAAGTGCTGATGTCCTGGAAACTGGATGGGCTCACTGTTGTGCTTACCTATAGGAACGGAGAACTGGAGAAGGCAGTTACTCGTGGAAATGGGGAGATCGGGGAAGTTATCACCAACAATGCAAAAGTATTTTCCAATATTCCTCTTCGAATCGCTTATCAGGGTGAATTGATCCTGAGAGGGGAAGCCGTTATCACATATTCTGAGTTTGAAAAAATAAATAATGAGATTGAAGATGTGGATGCGAAGTATAAAAACCCGCGAAATCTCTGCAGCGGTTCTGTCAGGCAGCTGAATAATGAGATTACTGCAAAACGGCACGTGCGTTTTTATGCGTTTGCATTGGTAAGGGCAGAACATGTGGATTTTAAAAATTCCAGGGCTTACCAGTTTGAATGGCTGAAACAACAGGGGTTTGATGTGGTAGAGCATCGTCTGGTGTCTGCTTCACAAATAGAAGACACAGTGGACTACTTTGCGGAAAAGATCCGGCATTACGATATTCCGTCAGATGGACTTGTAGTTACTTATGATGATATTGCTTATGGGGAGTCTCTTGGGAGAACGGCAAAGTTTCCAAGGGATTCGATCGCCTTTAAATGGCAGGATGAAAAGCGTGAAACAACACTGTTGGAAATCGAATGGAGTCCATCCAGAACCGGTTTGATCAATCCGGTAGCTATTTTTGAACCTGTGGAACTGGAAGGGACGACAGTCAGCCGTGCCAGCGTACACAATTTAAGCATTATGAAGGCTTTAAAGCTGGGGATCGGTGACAGGATTACTGTATACAAGGCAAACATGATTATTCCGCAGATTGCAGAGAATCTAACTTGCAGCGCCAACGTGGAGATCCCGGATGTCTGTCCGGTATGCGGAGGAAAAACAGCCATCCGGTCGGTCAATGACGCTGAGACGCTGTACTGCACAAACGAAGCATGCAGTGCCAAAAAGATCAAATCCTTCACCTTGTTTGTCAGCCGTGATGGAATGAACATTGAGGGCCTTTCAGAAGCCACACTGGAAAAGTTTATTGCAAGAACGTACATTCATACATTTGCTGACATTTTCCGTCTCTCCAAGTACCGTGAGGAGATTGTTGGGATGGAAGGGTTTGGAGAAAAATCATACACAAACTTGATGGAGAGCATAGAGCGGGCACGGCACACCACTCTGCCGAGGCTGATCTATAGTTTGGGAATCCCTAATATCGGTGTAGCCAACGCAAAGTTGTTATGTAAATATTTTGATTATGACCTGGAACGGTTGCGGGATGCCGATGAAGAGGAAGTATCATCTGTTGAAGGATTGGGGGAAGTGATCGCTGCTGCAGTAGTATCGTATTTTGCAGATGAAACGAACCAGAAAAATCTGGATGACCTCTGTTTGGAATTAACGATTGAGAAACCGCAGGAGTCTTCCCAGACACAGACCTTTGCAGGAAAAACTTTTGTCATTACAGGTAGCGTGGAACACTTTGCAAACCGGAATGAGCTGAAAGCATTTATCGAGGAGCGGGGGGGAAAAGTGACCGGTTCTGTCTCAAAGAAAACAGATTATTTGATCAACAATGATACCACATCAGCTTCATCAAAGAATAAAAAAGCCGGTGAACTTGGAATCCCGATTCTGTCCGAAGAAGCGTTTCTTGCACTGGCAGAGGCGGATGAATGAAGCAAGGAAGATGGAACAAGAAGGAGTGAAATAGAACTTCTAAAAGAGTAAATAGGGTAGAGTAAGATAGAATTACTTATAAAAAGAACAGTATGGAGCGAGAACGGCTGATTTGAAATAGAGTAGCTGGAAAGAAGAGCAAAAGAGGAGGAGAAAAAATGCCGATTAAAGTACAGAGTAATTTGCCTGCCAGAGAGATTCTGGAGAGGGAAAACATATTTGTTATGGATGAGAACAGGGCGGTGCATCAGGACATCAGGCCTATCCACATTGCAATTTTAAATTTGATGCCCCTGAAAGAGGAAACGGAACTGCAGCTGCTGCGTTCTCTTTCCAATACCCCTCTTCAGGTAGATGTTACATTTGTAAAAGCAAGATCGCATGAGGCAAAGAATACGTCAACCAGCCATTTGAATGAGTTCTATGTGGAATTTGACGACATCAAAAGCAGGCGGTTCGATGGAATGATCATTACGGGCGCCCCGGTGGAACTGATGGAATTTGAAGAAGTAGATTACTGGGAAGAACTGACCCAGATCATGGACTGGACAGAAGAAAATGTTACGTCAACAATCTATCTTTGCTGGGCAGCACAGGCCGGATTGTATCACCATTACGGGCTTCAAAAAAGGCTTCTGGATAAAAAGATGTTCGGATTGTTCTGGCACCGCGTATTGAACCGGAAAATCCCTCTTGTGCGAGGATTTGACGATGTATTTCTGGCACCTCATTCCAGACATACGGACGTGCCTATCGAGGAGATCAGGAAAGTAAAAGAGATTACGATCCTGGCAGAATCTGATGAAGCAGGGCTGTTTCTGGCCATGGCGGATGACGGAAGAAAGATTTTTGTGATGGGACATCCGGAGTATGACCGGGTGACATTAGATGGCGAATACCATCGCGACCTGTCAAAGGGCCTGCCTATCGAGATCCCAAAGAATTATTATACTGACGATAATCCGGAAAACAAGCCTCTTCTTAGATGGCGATCCCATGCAAACAACCTGTATACAAATTGGCTTAACTATTACGTATACCAGGTGACACCGTATAACATGGTGGGTACACCGGATTTTACACGATAATCGGGGTTTTGAATCACTTACAATTGACTATTTGGACATATAAATAAGTCTGTAACTAGTTTATAGAGCAATGGAAATGTAACTGGTTATAGGCTTATTTTAATGTCTAGTTCGCATTAATCAGGAATTTTTCGTTGACAATATGGTATATATGCCATATAATTTTAGTGGAATGGGGAGGGATAAAGGTACATAATGGATAAATTTACAGTTGAGTTTTATGAAAAAGAGAATGGCGAAAAACCTGTTGAATTGTTTCTGGATAAACTTGACATAAAAATGAGAAGTAAATTACTTATGATTTTAAAAATATTACAGGAAAAGGGAAATTTGTTAAGCGAACCATATAGTAAACATTTGGATGATGGGATTTTTGAAATCAGAGGTAAGGTTGGAAGTGATATTTCGCGAGTGCTATATTTTTTCTATTTTGGTGGGAAAATAATTGTTACGAATGGATTTATAAAGAAAACACAAAAAACACCATCTAAAGAAATTGAAAAGGCAAAATGTTATAGAAAAGATTATCTGGAAAGGTTTGGTGAATAGCATGAAAACATTAGATCAATATTTGAATGAACAATTGCAGAATGAAAGTTTTAAGGAAGAATGGGAAGCCAATCAACCGGAAATGGATGTAATTCGTGCTATAGTAGATGCCCGGATTTCACAAAATCTTACGCAAAAAGAGTTGGCGGAAAGAACTGGGATTAATCAGGCCGATATTAGTAAATTGGAAAATGGTACAAGAAATCCATCTTTAAAGTTATTAAAAAGGCTTGCTGAAGGTATGGGAATGACTTTGAAATTAGAGTTTGTACCTAAAAGTGCTGGGAAATAAAGATTTATGCTTTAGCTGTCCGCAAACTTTTCGTTTTGTTCTGTGTTAGAGCGGCATCTTTATATTTAATAGAAATTCAGTATACAAATAATGGAAGAAATGTAAAATCCCCTTTACATACACTAGAAATTATTTACAAGAATAAAATATTTTTCTAAAAAAAATAAAAAATTTTGCACAAAAAACTACCGCAATGCAAAAATATAGTGTATAATTTGAACATAAGGATTTTTTTACAGGGAGGAAGTATTATGGCTAAAGAAATGATTGCAATGCTTCTTGCTGGCGGCCAGGGCTCACGTCTGTATGCATTGACCCAGAAGCTTGCAAAACCGGCAGTTCCATTTGGCGGCAAGTATCGTATTATCGATTTTCCGCTTTCTAACTGCGTCAATTCCGGCATTGATACAGTAGGTATTCTTACACAGTATCAGCCGCTCGTACTGAACGAGTACATAGGAAACGGTCAGCCGTGGGATCTTGACCGTCTCCACGGAGGTGTGCATGTACTGCCGCCTTATCAGCAGGCATCAGGTTCTGACTGGTATAAAGGCACAGCGAATGCGATTTACCAGAACCTTGCTTTTATTGAGCGCTATGATCCGCAGTATGTGATCATCTTGTCCGGTGACCAGATTTGTAAGCAGGACTATAGTGATTTCTTGAAATTCCATAAAGAAAAAAATGCGGAATTCAGTGTAGCTGTTATGGAAGTACCGTGGGAAGAGGCATCACGTTTCGGACTGATGGTAGCAGATGAGGATGACAGGATCACAGAGTTCCAGGAGAAACCGAAGAATCCTAAGTCTAATCTGGCATCCATGGGTATCTACATTTTCAATTGGGATATTTTAAAGAAATACCTGATCGAGGATGAGGCAGATCCTAATTCTGAAAATGATTTTGGTAATAACATTATCCCGAACCTGCTTCGCGATAACAGAAGGATGTATGCATACCATTTCAGCGGATACTGGAAAGATGTGGGAACGATCTCATCTCTCTGGGAAGCAAATATGGAAGTACTTGATCCGGAGCACAGTGGTATTAACCTGTTTGATGAGGATTGGAAGATCTACAGCCGCAACAGTGGTATGACGGGACACAAGATCAGTGAAGGTGCCGTTGTGGAAAATTCAATGATCACTGATGGATGCCGTGTGAAAGGTTCTGTGAAACATTCCATTCTCTTTGCAGGCGTACATGTAGAAGAAGGCGCTGTGATTGAAGATGCTGTTATTATGGGTGGTTCCGTGATCAAGTCCGGAGCAGTAGTAAAGCATTGCATCATTGCAGAGAACGTAACCATTGGCGAAAATGCCGTTGTAGGCGCTATGCCGTCAGGTGATGAGAAAGGTGTTGCCACGGTAGGAGCCGGCATTACCATCGGCGACAATGCGACAATCGGACCGAATGCCATGGTAGATAAAAATGTAGAAGGTGGTGGAGAACAATGGTAAATTCAAATAAAAGTGCACTTGGCATTATTTTCCCAAACAATTTTGATCCGCTGGTTCCGGAACTGGTCAATGTGCGTATGATGGCGTCCATCCCCTTTGCAAGCCGTTACCGTATGATCGACTTCATCCTGTCCAGTATGTCAAATTGTGACATTGACAATATTTCGATTATGGTTAACAACAACTACCATTCTTTGATGGACCATCTGGGATCCGGACGTGAATGGGATCTTGTTCGCAAGAATGGCGGACTGAATATTTTCCCGCCTTATTCAGAAAAAGCATCAAAAAAATATACGGGACGTATCAGTGCCCTTGCAAGCCTTCTTGGTTTCCTGCGTGAGCAGAAAGAAAAATACGTTGTGATGGCAGATGCAAGTATCGCTGTGAACTTTGATTTTAAAGATATGATCGAAAAGCATATCGAATCAGGGGCAGATGTAACCATCGCCTACAGTCAGGAGGAGCTTCCTGAGAGCTTCCTTCGGACAAGGGATTACGAAAAAGACTTCTATTACACCTTTAGTATCGACAACGGACGGATCAATAAGATCTACGTAAATTCAAAAGAAAAAGGCATCCAGAACTTCTCTATGAATATTTACGTAGTCGAGAGAGAGCTTCTGATCGATATGGTCAATACAGCATTTATGCGCGGCCAGGAACATTTCAACCGTGATGTACTGCTGAACCAGCTGAACAAGCTGAACGTACAGGCATATAAATTTGACGGATATCTGGCACGTATCACAGGTATCAAGAGCTACTTTGACGAGAATATGAAGCTTCTGGATGATTACAATCTGGATGCGCTTTTCTCAGGTGCTCCTATCTATACGAAGGTCCGTGACGATAACCCGACGAGATACATCGCGGAAGCCAAGGTGAAAAATGTAATGGTAGCTGACGGCTGTGTTATCGAGGGCGAGGTAGAGAATAGTATCTTGTTCCGTGGTGTTAAAGTGGCAAAAGGTGCGAAGGTGAAAAATTGTATTCTGATGCAGGATACCGTTGTAGATTCCGGTGCCAATGTAGAATACTTGATCTCAGATAAAAATGTCACGATCTCCGCAGGTAAAGAGATGAAAGGAACGGATTCCTTCCCTGTTTACATTGCAAAGAGCCATACGGTATAAAAATGAATAAATCAGATGTAAAATATCAGGCCTATATTAAGATACTGGAAGAGGAGCTTGTGCCGGCCATGGGATGTACAGAGCCCATTGCTCTTGCCTATGGTGCTGCGAAAGCACGGGAGGTTCTTGGCTGTATTCCGGAAAAGGTGTATATCGGGGTTAGCGGAAGTATCATAAAAAATGTAAAAAGCGTTATCGTGCCAAATACAAACCATCTGAAAGGAATTCCGGCTGCGGCTGCAGCCGGAATTATTGCTGGTAAGCCTGAACGGGAGCTTGAAGTGATTTCCGAGGTTACGCCGGATGAGATGAAAGAGATGGCAGAATTCCTGAAAAAAGCGGAATTTGAAATAGAGCATATTGATAACGGGATCGTATTTGACATAATCATAAAGGTTATGAAAGGTGATTCCTATGCAAAAATAAGGATCGCAAATTACCATACGAATCTTGTGCTGGTGGAAAAAGACCATGAGATCTTTCTGGATATTCCTGTAAAAGGGGAGACGGAGGAGGGGCTGACGGACAGGTCTCTTCTGGCCGTGGAGAGTATATGGGATTTTATCAATACTGTGGATACAGATGATATCAAGGATATCCTGCAGCGGCAGATCGATTACAATACTGCTATTGCAGACGAAGGACTGCGCGGGGATTACGGCGCAAATATTGGCAGTGTACTTCTTGATACGTATGGGAATGATGTGAGAAATCGTGCCAGAGCGCGGGCAGCTGCAGGTTCTGACGCCAGAATGAATGGATGTGAACTTCCGGTGATCATCAATGCAGGAAGCGGTAATCAGGGAATCACATGTTCCGTACCGGTTCTTGAGTACGCGAAAGAGTTTGGGGCAGACATGGATAAGACTTACCGTGCGCTGGCCCTCTCTAACTTGATCGCAATCCATGAAAAGACCGGGATCGGAAGACTGTCCGCATACTGCGGTGCTGTCAGTGCCGGTTCGGCTGCAGGAGCCGGGATCGCATACTTATGTGGCGGTGGATATAAGGAAGTAGTGCATACCGTTGTGAATGCTTTGGCAATTGTATCGGGAATCGTCTGTGATGGTGCTAAAGCGTCCTGTGCGGCTAAGATCGCATCCTCCGTGGATGCAGGAATATTGGGTTATAATATGTTTCTTCGCGGTCAGCAATTCTATGGCGGAGACGGTATCGTGACGAAAGGTGTGGAAGCTACGATACAGAATATTGGCCGCCTCGGGAAAGAGGGAATGCGGGAAACCAATGAAGAGATAATAAAAATGATGATTGGGGATTAAAGTATGAAAAAACTAATGAAAAGCTTGCCGTTTCGCCTGCTTTTGGGTGTTGTGATCGGTATCCTTGTAGGATTAGTAGCAAACGAAGGATTTATGAACATTGTTGTGACGGTGAAATACATATTGGGACAGCTGATCAATTTCTGTGTTCCACTTATTGTGATCGGATTTATAGCACCGTCCATTACAAAGCTGGGCAATAATGCTTCCAGAATGCTGGGCGTTGCGGTAGTGATTGCCTACGTATCCTCCATTTTGGCAGCGCTTGGGTCTATGGCAGCCGGTTATGCCATCATTCCGGTACTTTCCATTGTATCGGAAGTAGACGGACTGAAAGAGCTCCCGAGGGTCGTATTCCAGCTTGACATCCCACAGATCATGTCTGTGATGAGTGCCCTTGTGTTTTCTGTCCTGCTTGGGCTTGCTGCCACTTGGACAAAAGCCAAGACCATAACAGCTGTACTTGATGAATTCCAGAAGATTGTTTTAGAGATCGTTACAAAAATTGTCATACCGATCCTCCCGATCTTTATTGCATTTACTTTTTGTGCCCTTGCTTATGAAGGGACCATCACAAAACAGCTTCCGGTATTTATTAAGATCGTTTTGATCGTTATGGCAGGGCATTATATCTGGCTGGCTGTTTTATACGGTGTGGCCGGTGCTTATGCAGGAGAAAATCCTCTCAAAGTAATTAAAAACTATGGTCCTGCATATTTGACTGCAGTGGGAACCATGTCTTCTGCGGCAACTTTGGCAGTGGCACTTCGCTGTGCAAAAAAATCAGAACCGCCTCTTCGTGATGATATGGTAGACTTTGGTATTCCGCTTTTTGCCAACATCCATCTGTGCGGCTCTGTGCTCACAGAAGTATTCTTTGTCATGACCATTTCAAAAGTTCTGTATGGTTCTATTCCGTCTTTAGGAACCATGGTACTGTTTTGTGTGCTTCTGGGAGTATTTGCCATTGGAGCCCCGGGAGTGCCGGGAGGAACCGTAATGGCTTCCCTCGGGCTGATCACAGGTGTGCTGGGCTTTGATGAGACTGGAACTGCTCTTATGCTGACTGTATTTGCACTGCAGGACAGCTTTGGCACGGCTTGCAATGTAACAGGTGACGGTGCACTCACATTGATACTGACAGGTTATGCAAAACGCCATAACATTGAAAAACAGCAGATCAAGGTGGATCTGTAAAGACAATTCATCGATGGTTTAAGTAAAATACGGCGAGCTGTGTCCGGTCACGCAGGTTCATCTTTGTAAGGATATTACTGAGATAGTTGCGTACCGTTCCCTCGCCAAGATAGAGGGACTCGGCGATCTCACGGTTGCTGAGCCCTTCTGCTACACCTCTGATAATATCTAATTCTTTTTCTGATATATCATATTTCCCATAATCAAATTCTTCTTTTTTAGACAGAAGCTCCGGAAGCCGTCCTGTGATCTCACTGCCGAAAACGGTTTGGCCGTTGAAAACTGCTTTGACGGCAGGGATGATATGGTCATAGTCCTGCTTCAGCAGGTACCCGCAAGTTCCGATACGGAGTGCTTTTACAATATACTCATCATCGGAAAAGGTGGTGAGCAAAAGAATCTTAGCTTTAGGATCTTTGGATAGGATTTCTTTTGCCGCATCTAATCCATTCATTTCCTTCATGCGGATATCCATGAGGAGCACATCGGGTTTGTGCTTATGGTACAGTGAAATGGCTTCCTGTCCGGAGCTTCCGGTGGCTATAATATGGAAATCCGGATCTGCTTCTAATATAATTTTCAACGCGGCAGTGACCAGATGGTCATCATCAATTAAAATTACGTTCATAGTAGGTTACCTCTCAAGAAAAAATACAAAAGTCATCGCGGGAGCATAATAAAGATCTGGAATCCATGATCGCATTTGATGCTTAAATTTCCGCCCAGTCCTTGGACACGGTTTCGGATATTGGAAAGGCCGATTCCACTGCTGTGTGCAAAAGATGGCTGTCCTTCTTCTATTTTTTTGCTCCCTTTTCCGTTATCACGTATGATCAATTGGTAAAAACCGGGATGGGCGAGGATGGAAATCTCTGCTTTGGAAGCTTCGCTGTGTTTAGAAATATTCACAAGGGCTTCTTTGACAATGGCGACCACGCTGTATTTCATTTCACTTGGAAGCTCGGCAGGCATATCATACTGAAGTTCCACCGGGCAAAACGTAAATTCTTTTATCAGGTTTTTCAAGGATTCTTCCAGATTAAGGGAACTGTCATGGAGATCGTGGACACTTTTCCGGATACTGTCCATTGCCTGGTTGAGCGTTTCTTGGAGCAGTTCAAGGGGCTGGGAAAGAGGCTGCTCTTTGCATGTGGTTTTTAATGCCCCGACCATGAGAATGGATCGTGTCAGCATATGGCCCACGTTATCATGGATCTCCCGGGCGATACGGTTTCTTTCCCGCAGTGTGGCAGTATAGATTTCCGTATTTTGTTTTTCCAGCAGTGATTTATTGCGTTCTTCCAGCAAAAGCTGCAGTTCCGCATCCTCATCACGCATTTTCCGGAAATTTTCATTTTGATGCAAGTATGCGGATGTTTTTCGGCTCAGTAAAAGAGAACAAATACATTCCATTACAAGAAAGAAAAAAAGAAAATACTTTGAAACCGGTCCTGCGTAATGAAAAATATCAGAAGTTCTGAAAAAATGGTAGAACAGGACCAAAAATGGAAAGACCACAGATGGATCGGCCCCAAATAAGTACTCCCTTCTTTTTATTGCGCCAGAATCAGGCAGACAGTCATACAGGATGAGAGGCAAGAAAAATACAAAGGAGGGGACGAACAAGGTAAGGATACAGTAGATAAATGTTAATATGCGGACGAGCCGGATATCAGTCACAGTATAGAGCAGTGCCGCAAAAGCGATAGAGCTCCAGAATGCGAAGACAGATGTGATGCCCAGATTGTTAAGGCACATGGTTGCGATACAAAATAAAAGTAAGATCAATTTATCGATTAAAATGGTCATAAGCAGATTCCACCTGATTTTTCATACTTACAATCATCGTAGCATATCAATTTTGGAAAATCAACGAATAAGGCTTTTAGAATTGCGAAAGTGACATTTGTCACTTGAAGATGATACATCTGACACTTACTATTCTCAAAGTATACTATTATAATGATGTTAAGGTCAAAAGACGCCAGACGCCATACGGATTGTTCCGTGCTTCGCACTTCCACGTCTCCGCTCCGGTCGGTGCTAAACGGATGTCCCCCGGACATCCAGCACTCTGGCATCTATATATAAAGGAAAAACAGGAGGATACCAAATGATCCATATAGAGAATCTTGTAAAAAGATATGGCGAGGTTTTAGCCCTTGACCATTTAAACCTTGATATAAAAGAAGGGGAGATATTCGGACTCCTTGGTCCTAACGGTTCCGGAAAAACTACAGCTATTAACTGTATTCTGGTATTGCTAAAATTTGACAAAGGTGTGATCAAGGTCTTCGGAGAGGAGATGAGGCCGGACAGTTACAGCCTTAAACGCCAGATCGGTGTAGTCCCCCAGAATGTAGCAGTATTTGAGCAGATGTCAGTCATAGAAAATGTAGATTATTTCTGTGGGCTTTACGTGAAAGACAAAGAGAAGAGAAAGCAGATGGTGGAAGAAGCCATCCGCTTTGTTGGACTTGAGGATTATAAAAAAATGCTTCCCAGAAAGCTTTCAGGTGGATTGTTGCGCAGGCTGAATATTGCATGCGGCATTGCTCACCAGCCGAGATTGATCATAATGGACGAACCCACTGTGGCAGTAGATCCCCAGAGCAGGAATAAGATATTGGAAGGCATTGTGGAATTGAACCGGAAAGGTTCCACTGTGATCTACACATCCCATTACATGGAAGAAGTAGAGCAGATCTGTACAAAGATCGCAATCATGGACCACGGAAGATGTATTGCTTTCGGTACATCGGAAGAATTGAAAAATATGATAAAAACAGCAGAAACCATACGGATCGAATCCGTTGTCCTAAATGAAGGACAGCTTGGACAGCTTCGGAGTCTTCCACACGTTTTCCAGCTTGACTATTCGGAAGATTGTACCTTGACGATCAAATGTACCAGTGCAAAACATAATCTGGTACGGATCTTAGGATACCTTCAGCAGCAGGAGGCCAGCTTCGGACGGGTATTATCGGAGCTGCCGACGTTAAATGATGTATTTTTGGAAATTACCGGAAAAGAACTGAGAGATTAAGGAGGGGCCTGCGTGGGATTTTTACTGAAATATAATTTGATCCAGAATGTGAGAAAGCGTGCGGAAATGTTCTGGGGCTTACTATTCCCGATCATATTAGGCACATTGTTTTACGTATCATTTGGAAATAGTGGGATCCAACAGATGGAAGCGGTGCCTGTGGCACTTGTAAGAGAGGGGAATAAGATCTTTGAAGCTTTTCTCGGGACGATGGAGGGGGAGACACTGATCATTACCCCAATGGAAGAGGAAGATGCAAAGAATGCCCTTCGTGACGGAAAGGTGGAAGGGATCTATTACAGCAGTCAGGAACCGTCTCTGGCAGTGGCAGGAACGCAAATCGGGGAGAGTATTTTGGAATCTGTTTTAAAAGCGTATCTGCAAAATGAGAGCTTACTGCGGAAAATAGCAAGGGAGAACCCTTTCGGATTAATCGGGGCCCTGCAAACTTTTTCTGACTATGGGAATCTGGTGGAACAAGTGAATCTGGGAGGAAGGACAATGGATAACTCCATTAACTATTTCTTTGCCCTGATCGGGATGGCCTGTTTATTCGGTGCATTTTCCGGAGCCAGTGCGGCTACTTACCTACGGGCAGACCAGTCAGCACTTGCCATTAGAAAAAGTATTGTGCCTGTTGGCCGCCTTGCTATAGTGGCCAGTGAATTGCTTTCCTCTTTTGCAGTGCAGTTTTTCAATATTTGCGTGCTGCTCTGTTATCTTCATTTTGTACTGGGTATATCTTTTGGACCGAAATGGCCTCTTTTGATACCGGTATGCCTTTTGGGAAGTATTACAGGTGTGGCATTTGGTCTTGTGGTGGGGATGCTACCTATGCGTGAAGAGGCAAAAGTGGGGATCGTGGTCAGCAGCTCGCTTCTGATGAGTTTTCTGGCAGGGCTGATGTTTGGAAATATGAAAAATATTGTGGAACAACATTTCCCGATCCTTAACAAAGTTAACCCGGCAGCGCTGATCTCAGATGCCTTTTACAGCGTATCCGTATATGAAAATATGGAGCGTTACCGTATGAATCTGATGATCCTTGGGGCTATTACGGTTTTATGTACCGTATTTTGTGTGATAAAGCTTAGGAGGGAACGTTATGACAGTCTTTAAAGGATATTTTTTGATTATCAAGCGCAATCTCTTTACGATCTTGATGTATATCGGTATTTTCGTTGGTGTTACGGCAATGATACAATTATCTTACAGCTCGGGCGGGGTTAAGGATGGTTTTTCGGCAGCAAAAATAAACGTTGCCATATTGGACCGTGATGGCGGGGAGCTGTCATCCATGCTGGGAAAACTCATGGAAGAACAGCAGAACCTTGTTGAGATTGAAGATGAAGAACAAGTGATTCAGGAGAAACTGTTTTATGGTGACGTGGAGTACGTTTTAGTGATCCCCCAAGGGGTGGAAGAGAGACTTACAAAGGGAGAAAATGCAGTCCAAAGCATGACAGTTCCTGATTCTATTTCTGCCTATTATGTGGAAGAGCAGGTGAATTCTGCATTAAATGAAGTACGCATTTGCCTGACCAGCGGATTGTCTATGGAAAAATCCTGTGAGATCGTATATGACGCTGTCATGCGTCCGGCCAATGTGGAACTTATTGATGTAAATGGAAATAATGGAACGAGGGAGTCGTATAACTCTTTTTTCAGCTACATGCCCTATGCCTTTTTAGGGGCTGCCATCATGAGTATGAGTTTGGTGATCATGGAGTTTAAAAAGAAAGATATCCGCCGCAGAGTTCAGAGCTGTGCTGTACCATTTTTCAAACAAAATGCAGCACTGGTGGCAGTATTTGCCTTAGTGGGAACAGCAGTATGGGGTATCTGCATGGTCCTTCAGGTACTGATGTACCATGGAGGGATATTTAAAAGCCCCCATGCAGGATTGTATCTTTTGAATAGTGGTGTCATGATGGTAGTATCACTTTCTCTGGCATTTTTAACGGGAATCCTGTCAAGCAGTTCCACCATGTTAAGTGCCCTAAATAACATCATTACATTAGGCTTATGCTTTTTAGGCGGTGTTTTCGTGCCTCTTGAGATGCTTGGAGGAACTGTTGGGAAGGTATCCCAGTTCCTGCCCACTTATTGGTATTCTAAGATCAATGGGATTTTAGGGGATTACAGTGTGATCAGCAGTGAACTGCAAAAAACAATTTCGTCAGGAGTTCTGATCCAATTGCTTTTTGCAGCTGCCTGTTTTGCCGTTGCACTGGCACTGAAAAAAGTGCAGCTGCAGGAGAAAAGCTGAATTTAGAGAAAAGCATTTTGAATCTTTTGCCCAAGGCGCTCCATGGCTTTTTGGTAACCGGAATATTTTTTTACAAGCTCCATGGCCATGGAAACCAACAGTGAGATCACGGTGAGAACCAACAGGATAAGGAGCCAATGGCCGAAAGAATAAATAAATCCTAAAAAGTAAAAGCTGTAGATCTGGTTATGTATTAAGAACATATTGCCGGAATGGCAGCCCAGCAGCTGCATGATATCTGTGATGACAGGGATCTTGACCAACACTGTACTCACAAGCATAGCTAATACAAGGGCGATCAGCCCGTCCACGATCCCATAATAATTATAATTTGAGCGGAAAGCCAGAAGTATCAAAAATGATCCCAGCTCAAGGAAGGCTTTCAGAAACAGTCCGTATCTGTGTGTTTGCCAGAGACGGGCTGTTTTTTCGAAGATCTGGTTTTCAAAGCAGGCGGCTCCAAGGACGACGCTGAAAAGATAGAATGTATTGGCATTTCTGGCATCTAAAAAGAACAGTGCTACGACAGTCATTCCTAACACAGCAAAGGAGCCGAATTTTTTCATGGCTTTTATCACAAATGGCATCAGAAGGATGATGGCGATAGCCATACTCATATACCACCAGGTAGGGTTCAATGTGGGGGTTCCAAACATATGGGCCAGGCCGAAGAAGTCAATGGTCAAATAAGCTGCAATATCCTTTGGCACAGTACCGTATGCATCATAAATAGTACGCCCCAGAGGCTGGCAGATGAGGGTGAGCAGAAAGGCGAACCAATAAACGCACATAAGCTTCCAGAGACGGTTCCAAGTAAAAGAAAAAACCTCTATATTGGAAGGCTGCTTTTGGGCGAATTTTTTATGCCATGTGGCAGCAATGCCGTAACCGCTTAAAAAAACGAAAATGGCTACACAGATTTTTCCCAATACTGCATAAAAACGTACACGTTCCGCATTGAAGGGGGAAAAATTTACGATGTATCCGGCGTATTCTTCATAATCATTAAAAAGGTGATGGAACAGCATCAAAATGATGGCAATTCCTTTACAGAAATTCGTTTCTCGTTTTGTGAACATTTCTCTTTCCTCATTTTTCAATCATTCAAAAGTGTTGTAATTTTAAGTCGCGTTTACACCATAATAGCTATGGGTTGTTTTGCAACTGGCATTTCTATGGTTCGCTAATATTTCAAAATACTGCTGTACAGGAGCAGTTTATCATTTTGACGTATATATGACAGAACGGGCTTTCCCCCTCTGCTTTGCCTCATAAAGAGCCGTGTCTGCATAGTCAAATACCTTTCTTGGGTCATCGCCGCAGTCATTGTAATAAATGCCGGAACAGACCTGAAGAAGATAAGGGGAGTTCCTGCCTTGGAGGGAATTGTTGATGTCACTGATCTTGTCTGCTACCATGCTGGGCTGGTCATAGGAAATGACGGCAAACTCATCACCACCGAACCGGAACACATCAGATCCGAAGGTCTGGCATAAGATTTTTGCAATTTCTATGAGCGACTGGTCACCCTCTTTATGCCCATACGTATCGTTGATCGACTTAAAATTGTCTACATCGAGAAGGGCGAAAGTGTAGCAGGCGCTCTCTGCATTTAAACGGTCCATGTGCTGGTTCATAGACCGCCTGTTAAACACCTGGGTAAGGGTATCAATGCCAGCCCATTTTTCCAGCTTTTCATTGAGGATATACTGTTCTTTGACAGAAAGGTAATTCTGGACAGAAACAGCGAACATGACCACAAAAAAGATCACGTAATTTAAATAAAAGGAAAATGGTAGTGCAATTTTTCCTGCATATACCACGAAAAGCAGCATACATACGGCTGAAAGCACAGAAGTACAAAAATAGAACAGGGGACTTAAGGTGATGACGCCGCCCACTGCTGCCAAAATAGTCATATGGGTGATGGGATATCCTCCGCCCATGATGTCAAGCGCAGAGATAAAAGCACTCCAGAAAATCAGGATAAAGCAGTACACGTATGCGTTTGTTACTGCAAGATCCATGTCGTTGCGGATCATTATGGAGGAACGGTTCACGGCAATCGCTGCACAAGTAAAGAAGAGCAATACAAAATAAGAACAGAAATAAAAAATCCTGCGGTCCTGTTGGAAATTGAAGAAAATACTGCCATAGATAATCATTGCAATTTCCAAAACAGCAATCAGGAGCAGGAACGCTTCATATTCATTCTGGTATTTTTTTAAATTGGTTTTTAAGACATCTTTACTGTTCATGAAACAGTTTCCTTTCTTTTGACCTGTAGGAATAGGGGGTTTCGGACACTTATTCTTCTGTCTTTCATCAGATATATCCACAAGATGTAGTATAACATACCATCTTCTGCAGGACAAGCAGATTCAAAAAAAGGCTGTTGGAAAGCAATGCTTTCTGACAGCCTTTTAAAATACCGTTTATCTTTGGCCCTTGTCGTAAGGAATACCTTCCGCTTTCGGTGCCCTTGATTTGCTGGATGTAAATGCAAGTACGATAAGGGAGATGATATACGGAAGCATATTGTAGATGCTTCCCGGAAGCTTTAATGCTACCAAGAAATCAAATCCCGTGTATACATTAGAGAGGGCCCGGAAGAGGCCGAACAGGAGAGCAGCCAATGCGATCCGTGTAGGCTTCCACTGTCCGAAGATCATAACAGCCAGTGCAAGGAAGCCAAAACCGGCAACACCGTTTTCAAATTTCCATTCGCTGACCCCTGCGGTAATATAGACGATTCCGCCAAGGCCCCCCAACAAACCGGAAATCAGAACGCCGGCATAACGCATTTTGTAGACGTTGATCCCTACAGAATCAGCTGCCTGTGGATGTTCACCGCAGGCTTGAAGGCGAAGGCCGAATCTGGTGCGGTAAAGTACCACATAGGAGATGACCAATGCTAATACGGCCACCAGCATGAACCAGTTAAATTCAAAATTACCGATTTTTACGAGGAATGCTTTTTTCGCTCCGATATATTGGATAGCGGAGGAAACATTGTCCGGGTTTTCTGCTGAATTGATTGCCCTTACGATAACCGTTGCTGCTGCAGTTCCCAGCATGTTCATGGCAGTTCCAACCAGAGTCTGGTCTGCTTTAAACTGAATAGCAGCTACGGCAAGAAGAAGGGAATATACCATTCCAACTAAAATGCTTGCCAACATAACAAGAAGGATGACGGTCAAAGCAGAAGCATCTGCGGGAAGGTATTTCATCATCAGTGCTCCACCAAGGGCGCCCATGACCATAATTCCTTCCAGACCGATGTTGATGACTCCGCTGTGTTCGGAAAAACAGCCGCCCAGTGCCACTAAAAGCAGGACTGAGGCAAAGATCAATGTATATTGGATAAGAAGTAACATTATGCCTCGCCTCCTTTCTTAGAAGCTGCAGCCCGTTTTTCATCGCGTTTATCAAGCATACGGTTCATCCACAGCTTGAAGAAAAATACGAATCCGCATAAGTAAATAATGATCGCGGAAATGAAATCGGAGATCTGTGCACAGTAAAGGGTTTTGTCCACATAAGCGCCGCCGCTGTTGATGTGCTGGATAAAGTAAGAAGAAAAAATAGTGCCGATTGGATTTAAGCTTCCAAGGAATGCTCCTGCGATTCCGTTAAATCCCATGCCGGGCACGCTGGTCTGGGTACAGCTCCATTGCTCCATTCCGCTTAAATAGAAGAAAGCGGCGCCGAGACCGGCAAGGGCCCCTGAAATCACCATGGTCAGGATCAAATTCTTCTTTTCTTTCATACCGCAGTAACGGGCAGCAAACTTGTTTAATCCGGTAGCTTTTAATTCAAAACCGAATTTTGTCTTGTCAAGAACGACCCAGATCAGGATCGCTGCAAAGATAGAAAGTGGAATTGCTATGGTGACATACTGATTTTTGTAAAAAAGGCTGCTCAGTCCCATGCTGGGCAGGAGTGCACCGGGATTTTTGCTGGCAAGCTGTACCGTGTAGGGACTTGCCGGCTCCTTGACATTGCTGAGGATCATGTTCACTGCATACAGGCCGATCCAGTTCAGCATAATACAGGAGATAACTTCATTCACGTTGCAGTATGCTTTTAATGCACCGGAAACTGCGCCGAAAATCGCTCCCGCAGCAGCTGCTGCAAGAAGGCAGATCCACCAGGGGGCTTTTACTGCCAATGCCATGTAAAGGCATGCGCCGGCGCCTGCTACATACTGGCCGGCGGCACCGATATTGAATAGTCCGGCTTTATAGGCAAAGAGGACGGAGAGTGAGCACATGATCAGAGGAGCAGCCTTGACCAGAGTACTTCCGAAGTACTTAATAGCGGCAGGCTTGCTGGGGTAATAAAGAAAATTTTTTATGACCGCAGTAATCGCTCCCCAGGCGCCGCTGGGATTAATGATCAACAGGACGATATAGCCGATAAAAAGTCCTACAATGATACAAACGATGGAGGCAATCAAAGATTGGACTGTATTGTTGCGGAGCAATTTATTCCGTTTATCCATTTAAATTACCTCCTTTCGCTTTGCGCCGGCCATGTATAGGCCAAGCTCTTCCACAGTAACTTTCTTGGGATCAAATTCACCTACGATCTCACCTTCATACATGACGAGGATACGGTCAGATACGTTCATGACTTCGTCCAGTTCCAGACTAACTAACAATACACCTTTTCCGGCATCCCTCTGTGCCACCAGCTGTTTATGGATGTATTCGATGGCACCTACATCAAGTCCTCTTGTAGGCTGGACTGCAATAAGCAGTTCCGGGTTTTTGTCGATTTCACGGGCAATGATGGCTTTTTGCTGGTTGCCGCCGGACATGGAGCGGGCGATGGTCATGGCGCCCTGGCCAGAGCGGATATCATACTGGTCGATCAGCTTATCCGCATAAGAGCGGATGTTTTTCTTTTTCAGGAATCCGGCGGAATTGGTAAATTCCGGTTCGTAGTAACGCTCCAGAACTGTGTTGTACTCCAGCGGATAATCCAATACAAGTCCGTATTTATGCCGGTCTTCCGGGATATGGCTCATTCCCATCATAGAACGCTTCCGGATGGAGGCATGGGTGATATCTGCCCCATTCAAATGAATGGATCCTGATTTTAAGGGCTCCAGACCGGACAGGCCGTAAACAAATTCTGTCTGTCCATTTCCGTCGATTCCTGCAATACAGACGATTTCTCCACGACGGACCTGAAGGGATACATTGGATACGGCATTGTGGCCGTGATGCTTGGAAGCGACAGTCATATTCTGTACGTCCAGCACCACATCTTTTGGAACGGCTTCTTTCTTTTCTACTGCAAAACTGACATTTCGTCCTACCATCATAGCTGACAGCTTTTCCGGTGTAGTCTGGCTGGTCTCCACTGTGCCCACACATTTTCCTTTTCTAAGGACGGTACATCGGTCAGAAACCTGCATGATCTCTGAAAGCTTATGAGAAATGAACAGGATGCTTTTTCCCTCGGCAGCAAGGTTTTTCATGATCTGCATCAATTCCTGTATTTCCTGAGGGGTCAGTACTGCCGTGGGCTCATCAAAGATCAGAATCTCGTTGTCACGGTAGAGCATTTTCAGGATCTCGGTCCTCTGCTGCATTCCTACAGTGATATTTTCAACAAGATCATCAGGATTTACCTGCAGGTTATATTTTTCGGAAAGGGCCAATACCTTTTTCCTTGCTTCTGCTTTCTGGAGAAAACCGTGTTTTGTGGTTTCTGCACCAAGGATAATATTGTCTAATACACTGAAACATTCCACTAGTTTAAAGTGCTGGTGAACCATGCCGATACCTAAATCATTGGCATCGTTGGGGTTCTTGATCTCCACTTTTTTGCCGTCTTTGCGGATTTCCCCTTCTTCAGGCTGGTAAAGTCCGAAGAGCACGCTCATCAAGGTGGATTTTCCGGCTCCGTTTTCACCCAATAATGCATGGATCTCTCCCCGGCGAAGCTGCAGCGTTATATTGTCATTTGCAATGATACCGGGAAAACGTTTTGTGATACCAAGCATTTCAATGGCATAATTGTCCATTTTTGGCATCCTCCTTCCATTTTGTGATATAGGAAAGGGGTACGCTTGTGAGAGGAGCGTACAGCCCTTCTTATGAAATGAAAAAGAACTGCCGCAAAAGTACAAGCTCTTGCGGCAGCCTTCCGAGAATTATCTGTTATTTGATATTGCCGTATTCATTTACTGTGATATCAACAGCAGGAAGTGCAGAAATATCATTGGAAACAGTGATATTGCCTTCAAACATGTCTTTTACAAGGGCTTTGTAATCGTCCTCTGTAAAGGTGTCATTCCATACGGTAGACGGAGCAAGCTGTACATAGTTTTCTTCCGGAACTTCTGAAACAAGGCCGAGGTTCTGGAGCTGTCCTGCATAAGCATCCCAGTTATCATTTAAGATGATCTCAGTAAGAAGTGTATTAACCGTAGGAGCAAGACCCTTCATAGCGGATGTAATGGTCATGCCTTCGCCGTATGCATCGATGATGGCTGCCTGATCTGTATCAACACCGATCACCTTTGAGCCTTCAACCTTTGCAGCAGCTTCTGCAGCAGATGTGTAGATACCACCGCCGCAAGCAAATACAACTTCTACGCCGTTCGTTTGGTACCAAGTATCCATGTAAGCTGTGATATCAGCATCTCCGTAGAACTGGTTTCCATATACGTATTCGATGGTCACATCGCCTTCTGCGCCCAGCTCTTTTGCTGCATCATTGGCACCCTGTACGTAGCCGTATCCGAAACGGACAACTGCCGGAACTGCCATTCCACCGAGGAAGCCAAGATGGCGGTAGCCCATCTTTACAGCTGCATATCCAGCCATATAACCGGAAAGCTCTTCCTGATAAATTGCAAGATACACGTTGTCAGAGTAGTAGTAATCCGTTACTTCATAGTTGTCGGGCTGATAATCATAATCCGGAATCGCAGCTTCCAGAATGTCGCCTTTTCCTACATCAAGAGCGACGAATTTTACGTCCGGATACATCTCAGATGTCTCAACGATGGCTCCTGCAAAAGCATAACCTGGCATAACGATTACATTGTAACCTTCAGCAACAGCCTGATCTACACTTGCTACACGCTCTGCAGTAGAGTCACCTACTGGTTTGTAGTACTTGAAGTCTACGCCGTTCTCATCGCAGAAAGCCATACATGCTTCATAAGTGGTCTGGTTAAAGGACTGGTCTGTGATATCGCCGTAATCTGTGACCATTGCAACTTTGTAGTCGCCTTCAGCTGCAGATACAGGTACTGCTGTCAAAGCAACTACGGCTGCCATTGCAGCTACAAGAAATTTTCTTTTCATGAAATTGCCCTCCCTAAAATTTGATATGTATAAAATATAACATTAACCTGCAGATTCTTCAAGGGATTTTGTGATTTATCACAAAAT
>JALFIB010000251.1 GCA_022776305.1 Lachnospiraceae bacterium | reverse complement strand
CACTTTTTCCTATGTACAAATCTTTGTACCACTCCATGCCATCCCTCCTACAATGTTGAAATGCCGAAATTCCGCAAACGGCGGAATCCCGGCATCATGTGGTCAAAAGTATTTTCGGTTTCCCCAAAGATTATTCTTTTTCAGATTTAAATATTCACTGTAGGCCTTTTCCAGTATCATCTTCTCGTTTGTAAATTTCAGCAGATGATACGCCTCGTGATATTTATAATACCCTGAGTCAATAAAATACTCCTCTCGCTGTGGTTTGCTATAATAACTGTCTGCCATCATCAGATACCAATGGACATCCTTTGCCACCGTATCCTCCGGCACATTAAAGGTATACTGGCTTTTGCCAATATATTTGATAATAGAGGCACGCACACCCGTTTCTTCTAAAACCTCCCGGGCAGCAGTTTCTTTAAACTCTTCGCCTTCTTCCACCGTGCCCTTCGGCAGAACCCAGCCTTCATACTTGTTCTTATAGCTTTTATACAGCACAAGTATTTTTCCCCTGAATATAACCACACCGCCACAGCTTGTTGCTTCAATCATTGCAATCCCTCCTGTTCGCGTTGTGCCACAAATGACTGAGTCCAGTATAACTCTTTTTCAAGGAAGACGCAACTAAAATTAAACTCCGGATGAAAGGAAGACGCAACTAAAAGTCACGCGGATATTCGCAATTCGCTTCGCTACTTGCTCATTACCGGATGAAAGGATCAGTAGCCATAAATGTCATAATATGCCTGAAATACCTGTGCTGCAATGGGAACTGCAGTCTCACTTCCTGTTCCGCCGTCTTCAGCGATCACTGCAACGACGAGATCCGGATTATCCACGTTTGAAAATCCCACAAACCAGGAATGGGTTCCTTCGTAACCATTTGACACGTACTCTGCTGAACCAGTTTTGCCGGCTACGGAGAAATTATACCAGCTAAGGGAAGTTGCCGTACCACTGCTGACTGTTTCTTTCATAAACTCTGTCAAAAGGCGGGATTCCTCTGTAGTCATAAGGCGTTTATACTTGGACGGAGTCGTCTTGGAAACCATGTCCCCGTCATATGTCTCAATATGGTCGATACAGTAAGGGCGCATCATGATACCTCCGTTTGCCACAGTAGCTGTGATCAATGCCATCTGCATGGGAGTGACAAGCGTATCTCCCTGTCCGATTGCTGTAGTCATCTGCTCCCCGTAAGAAGAGTCATCATCAAGTACAAACTGTGAAGTACTATGCTGCATCGTAGTAGGCAGGGACTTATTAAACAAGAATTCCTCACACAGAGAGTGGAATTTATCATTGTCAAGGTCCAATCCTATGGATGCAAAAGCTGTATTGCAGGAATGTGCAAAAGCGCTCTTTAAGTCTTCCTGTCCATGGGCTGTGTTGTTGTAGCAGTTGATGGTCACGTCATCTACCGCAAGCTGGGAAGTACAATCAAATTGGAAGTTTTGGAATTCGCCCGGTTTTTGTCTCATGTAAGCGAGCGTTGTGAGGATCTTAAAGGTGGATCCCGGCGGATAAAGCCCCTGTGTCGCCCTGTTCAAAAGCACACTGCTGGTATTATCTGTGACCAAACTGTCCCATATCTCTTCAATTGCATTTGGGTCATAGTCAGGCTTCGAAACCATTGCAAGGATCTTACCTGTATCAGGTTCCATGGCAATGACCGCCCCATTGTAGCCTCCCAGTGCATTATATGCAGCATTCTGTAAAGAAGCATTTAATGTCACAACTACGGAATCCCCCTGCATTTTTTCATTTTCTGCCTCATCCTTGATCTGGGTGAGCACCGATGCATGGGATGATAGCAGGTCATTATTGCAGCTGGCTTCCAGACCTGATTTGCCGTTTGAAGCGTAGCCAATCACATGGGAAAAAATATTCGCATAAGGATATACTCTTTTTTCTTCTCCCAGCTCTGAAACCTCGGTTTTGGCCAAAACACTTCCGTCTGAAGAAAGTATGGTCCCCCTGATGTATTTGTCTGTGTTTGCGTCCTGCTTCGTATTATATGCGTTGGAGTTTAGTTCATCTGCTTTGAACACATTGATGTATCCTAAATAACCAACCATGAGGATAAATAAAAATACAAATACATAGGTGACGATCCCAAGCTCTGTATTCCGACCTTTCCCTGTCACAGGTTCCGGCTCCTGCTCAAAATATACTTCTTTTACTTTAAGCGGAACTTTTTCACGCTTTTTCTTTTTACCTGTAGGAATCGTCCCAACCCGGATCGAATCCGTCGTCGTCCTGGTAGTATTCGTATCTTGATCCGTCGTACTGCGGTGCTTGGTCTTCGTATTCGTATCTTGATCCGCCATACTGCGGCGCTTGGTCTTCGTATTCGCCGCTTCCCGCTGGATACCGCCGCGAGTATCCGTTTTCTCCGTATGGGTCGTACGCGTCCTGCGCTCCGTCATATCCATCTCCTCCGTATCCATATCTGTCATAACTTCCGTCATTTCTGCCGTAACCATCATTGCCGTAAGCATCCCTGCCGTAATCATCTTTACCGTAAGGACCACTGCCGTAAGCATCACTGCCGTAAGCATCACTACCGTAAGGATCTGATCCGTAAGCACCGTCGTTGCGGCTATACCCCTGCTGATTGTAAGAAGAACCTGCCGAATATGGATATCCACCCATCTGGCGCTCATATTCCTGCTGCTTCTGCAGTATCCGCTTTTGTTCTGCTTTTACTTCTTCATCACGCTGGAGCATGTAAAGCCCCTGCACAATGGAAAACATGATCAGCGTGCTCAGCATGGAGCTTCCGCCGTAGCTTACCAGAGGCAATGTCACTCCCGTCATGGGAATCAGCTTGATACCTCCGCCTATGGTCAAGAATACTTGAACTGCATAGGTCGTCCCTAGTCCTACTGCAACCAGACGGTAAAAACGGTTGGTCAGCTGCATGGAAATATTCACAAACATAATAAAGCAGCTCATACAGACCAGAATCAGGCATATTCCGAAAATACTGCCCAGCTCCTCCGCTATGGCAGAAAACATAAAGTCTTGTTCCACAAATGGGATAGCGTCAGGGGAGCCCTGACATAACCCTGTACCAAACCAACCTCCCGCACTGATTGCAAAGAGCGACTGGCAGATCTGGTAGCCTCCTCCCTGATAATCGCGGAAAGGATCCTGCCATGCCTGTACCCTGACCCTGATATGGTTAAACAGGAAGTAGGCTCCCACCGCAGCCCCGGAGCCGGCAAGCAGCCCTGCAAGAACATAAAATGGGTTTTTGGTGGAGACAAACAGCACGACAAGATAAGTGATAAAAAAGATCAGCGCACTTCCCAGATCCTTTGACACCACAAGGATCAGGACATGGAGTGCTGCCAGCACCGTGGCAACTGCTATCCTTTTAAAATCCCTTGCGTGGGATAAAAGCCCTGCGATGGCAAATACATAAATGATCTTTACAAATTCAGAAGGCTGGATGGAAATTCCGCCTACTGTAAAGGAAAGCTTTGCTCCGTAGGTCGACCTCGCCGCAATGGCAACAAGAGCCAGCAGCCCGATTCCCACCAGCGCATAGAGCCAATACATTTTTGTGATAAACCGCAGCTTCCGTATGATGACAGGTACCAGTAAAGCCACAATTGTGGCAAAGACAGCAATCTTGAACTGCTTTAAGCTTTGCTCATAAGATAGTCTGGTGATCATAATAAAACCGATGCAGATCAACATGCACATGTTGTTGATCAGCAGCCTGGATGCCAGAGGATATAGGTTGCGGAATAAAACCAGCATCGCTGCAAGGTAGATCACCTGTGCACCATAAAAAAGGAGGATCGCAGGCTCAGACATTTCAAGGAAGAGAACCATGAAAGCAACGAAATGCATGAAAAACATCAGCATATTCTGCCTTAAAAACAAGTATTCCCTTGATTCGTCATCCTTTTTATGGAAAACTGTATAACTCTGAAAAGTATATAAGGCCATCAAAATAATGATCAAATATTTTGAGACCTGAATAACAAGATTCGTCATAGATTACTCTACTCCCCTTTTAAAATGTCCACGCGTGCCGCCAAGGTCAACGTCTTCCCGTGAATCTTCATCAAAAAGCAGCCTTTTATACTGGGACAACACTTGAGCTGTTTCTTCCCCTGATTCTACCGTAAAGGAAAGCCTGACTACAGAGGGCATAAGCGTTTCTAATTCCTTCCTGTAGCCGCCCAACATCAGCGGAACGCTGTTATAGATGGTATTGCAGCAGACCGGACATCGATTGACCACAGGGAACTTTACATTTTTCCTGTCCTGAAGGTAAGTGACACCGGGCCTTTTTTTGCATCCGCTTGTGTTTTTTACCACGCATTGGGCCGAGTGCATCAGCGGCTGATGGCCGTAAACTACAATCTCACAATCCGGCAGCATAAGCTGCTGCAATTCACGGAAATTTAACTCAGCGGACAGCGTCTGCCTTACTACTCCCTGTCTTTGCAAGAACTGAAAAGCAAGTGCATTGCAGGCATATAAGTTATCATCAGCAATCAAATCTGACTGCAGCTGTTCTTCAAGTATATATCCTTTAAAAAACGACAGCTGGTCAATGGTATGAATCAGAAAACCATCCGCATGGAGCAAAACCCGCTTCACATATTGATCCGCAAAGAGTGCCCGTTCCCTCTCACGCCATACAGGAGGGCAATTGATACAAGCTTTGATGTTTTTCTCTTTTAAGATTCCCATGGCATTAAGCAAAGCTGAGGTATTTTCTTTTCTCTGCGCCTCGTCCCCAAATAACATGGTGTCAAAATAAACGGTTCCAAGAACAGGATTTTCCTTTTCCATACTTGCGAATGATAGAACAGCTTTGAGCTGGTCCCACGTCATAACAGAGACAGCCATCCGCAATCCGTCTTTCGGACTGACCGGTTGTATCTTTTCTAACCGGAGTTCTTCTTTCGAACTGACCGGCTGCATCTTTTCCAACCGAAGTTTCTCTTTATCCGGTCGGCTTGGAGAGCCACGGAAAGACTTCTCGCATATACAGTTTCCAAGCATCTCAAGTCCTTTCCGGCGCAGCTCATTTAATTTGCTTACCGGAATAAACAGCCCCTGATCAAGCTTTATATGGAGCTCGGAAAATTCAAATGGTGTGTTTCCCGTTTTCATCATTTGTTTGCGGACCGCTTCTTCCGTCGTACTACTATTCTTGGCAGGTTCAGCGATGGGCTGGGAAACCGTCACAGTCCCAAGATCGTTCCACAGCCTTAGTATAGCAGGGGAATCTTTGAAAATCGTTAACTCACCCTTAATTTTTTCTTTATAATTCTCATTTAAAAATTTTTCTCCCAGCTCCTGAAGAAGGGATTCATTCTTTGTGCGATATACCACAGATCCCGGTCGTAAAGAAGGATTTTTCACGGAAATTTGAAAAACTCCATGCTTCCCTATCTCTTGTCCCATAGTCGTGTTATGCTCCTGATCCAGTTCCAATACATCGCCTTTTTTCAGCTGCTCCAGTGCAGTCAGGGTCACACTTCCTTTTTTCACTGCTTTTACCTTTGCAGCTTCCGTGCCCTGATGGTTCGGGCGCGACAAAGCCATCATGGTTTTCCCATTATGCATATGGTAATAACCGCCGGAAAAACCACCGCGGTTGTACAGGTCCATC
>JALFIB010000226.1 GCA_022776305.1 Lachnospiraceae bacterium | reverse complement strand
AGGAAGAAGAGAGAAAAGAATTTGAGAATAAAGTAGCAGTGGTAACTGGAGCTGCCCACGGGATCGGCAAGACCATTGCCGAAGAGTTTCGAAAGCGGGGAGCGAAAGTGGCTGTGATTGACATTTCTGAAAATGATTATTTTGTGGGGGATCTGTCCAGCCGGACGGTGATGGAGCAATTTGCCCGGAAAGTGGTTGAAGATTTTGGGCATGTGGATTATTTGGTCAACAATGCGCTGCCGTTGATGAAAGGGATTGATACTTGCTCTTATGATGAATTTCTGTATGCGCTGCAGGTAGGCGTGGCAGCACCGTTTTACTTGACAAAGTTATTTACACCTTATTTTGCGAAAGGAGCATCCGTGGTCAATATCTCATCGTCGCGGGACAGGATGAGCCAGCCCCAGACGGAAAGCTATACTGCCGCGAAAGGAGGGATTGCGGCGCTTACCCATGCTCTTGCAGTGAGCCTTTCCGGCAAAGTGCGGGTAAATTCCATTTCACCGGGATGGATCGACACAGAATTTAACGTGTATCAGGGGCCGGATGCTTACCAGCAGCCGGCGGGAAGAGTGGGAAATCCCCTTGATATTTCTAACATGGTATTATTTCTCTGCTCGGAAAAAGCAGGGTTTATTACCGGGGAAAACATTTGTATTGATGGCGGGATGACGAAGCAAATGATCTATCACAATGATTTTGGATGGACGCTGGAGAACTGAGTGATAAAATAAAAATAATTAACACCAAACTTAACTTTAGTGATACAATAAAAAAGCATTGACATTAAACTTAACTTTAATGATAAAATAAAAAAGGTTGGCAAGATATAAGCCAAAATAGGAGAATCAAGTTCTATCTGCCGGAAGGAGGGCTATCTTATGGGAACTGATGTATATTTTTCTAAAACCATCACACCGGAAAAGGTGCTGGAGCTTTACAAATTAGTGGGGAAAGATTTGCCGGGCAAGGTGGCGGTCAAAGTGCATTCAGGAGAAAAAGGCAACCAGAACTTTTTAAAACCGGATTTTTGGAAACCAATGATCCAATATGTGAACGGTACGGTGGTTGAGTGCAATACTGCTTATGAAGGAGCGAGAAATACGACAGACCGCCATCTTAAATTGATGGAGGAGCATGGCTGGAGCAGCCTGTTTGATGTGGATATTCTGGACGGGGAAGGGCCTGATCTGGAGCTTTCTATCCCAAATGGAAAAAAGATCAAAAAGAATTATGTAGGAAAAAACGTTGCAAAATATGATTCCATGCTTGTGCTGTCCCATTTCAAGGGCCATCCCATGGGAGGATACGGCGGAGCATTAAAACAGCTTTCCATCGGAGTAGCATCTTCTTTTGGAAAGGAATATATCCATGGAGTTGGCGTACCGGAAAACAAGTGGACTGCAGACCATGATTCTTTTTTGGAATCTATGGCAGACGCTGCAGGAAGTGTAGTAGATTATTTCCGCGGCAATCTAGTCTATGTTAACGTGATGAAGAACATGAGTGTAGACTGTGACTGTTGTGCTGTTGCAGAAGATCCTTGTATGGCCGATATGGGGATTGTGGTTGGCACGGATCCTGTCGCCGTTGATCAGGCTTGTATTGATCTAGTCTATGCATCTTCTGATCCCGGGAAGCCGCATTTGGTAGAACGTATCGAGAGCCGTAACGGACTCCTTACCATAGAGACAGCCGCTGCGCTGGGTTACGGCAAGAGAGAGTACAATCTGATCGAAGTGGAATAACGAAATAGAATACGGAGTTATAAAAATATAAAATGAAACTGTCCTGTTACTCGCAGGGCAGTTTTTTAACGGAATCAAGTAAGGCTCCCGCTTCAAATGTGCAGAGCATTTTGACTATTTACAGAATCCTTTTTAAGAATGACTTCTGTACCGGTTTCCAATGCTGTACGATAATATGTGCATTGCAATGTCGTTTTCGGAAAAATACGGTATCCGGAAGCACAGCGAAACATAAAAAATATTATTTCTTCCAAATGGTAAAATCACCAAAAGATTTGCTTGGTATTTATGCAAAATAACAGTTTGCTTAAATGATTTAAAATCTGATTGACAAAATATAATTTCGTGGATATAATCAAAAATATAAAAAAACATCGTTTAGTGTGTGAAAAATGTAGAAAATGCACAAACAGTTTTGCATATCCCACGAAACGGTGAAATAAAATTTTTTTAGGAGGTACGTGATGAAAAGAAAAAATTTAATGAAGTATGGTGTACTTACAGCAGCTCTTGCAGCAATGGCAATCGGTTCTTGCGCATCAGCAGAAGACATCACTCTTGAGTTCCAGCAGTGGTGGGGCGTTGAGCTTCCGGACGGAGCACTTCAGGAGATCGTTGATGGATTTACAGAGGAGACAGGTATCAAGATCGAGCTTCTCAGCAATCCGTACGCTGATACAAAGACTCAGATCGCAGCTGGTGCAGCTACATCTACAATGGCTGACGTAGTTGGTCTTGACGGATCCTGGGTTTATGATTTTGCAAAACAGGGCGCTATCGCTAACCTGACAGAGCTGATGACAGCTGATGGATACGATGACAGCCAGCTTTCAGACCAGATCAAATGGGAAGGCAACACATACATGATCCCGGTTGTTAACTTCGCTTATCCGCTGTATGTAAATACAGATATCCTTGAGGAAGCAGGCGTAGAAGCAATCCCGACTACATGGTCCGAGTTCCTTGATGCTCTGGAAGCAATCAAGACAAACACAGACAAAGCAGGATACGCTATTCCGCTGAATACAGAAGCACCGAACGGTATCCAGAACCAGTTCAGCTCATGGCTGTGGGCTTCAGGCGGAGCTTTGATGCAGGATGGAAAACCGGCTCTTACAGACAACGAAAAACTTGTTGCAGTGATCGACCTGTTCAAACAGATGAAAGACAACGGATATCTCTCTGATGGCGCTGAAGCTATGAAAGAGCAGGATATGGTTAACGAATTCGAAAACGGACGTCTTGCATTCATGGTTGATGGTATTTCCCATCTGACAACCATCAAGAACGAGAGCCCGGACCTCAACTTCACATACGCAGCTATGCCTGTACAGGATGGATATGATGGACAGAGCGGTATGGACGTTGCTAACTGGGGTATCGGTATCGCAGAAAACTGCGAATACAAAGCAGAAGCTATGCAGTTCGTAGAGTACATGATGAGCCCAGAAGTAAATGCAAAACTTGCTCAGCTTGCAAACGCATTCCCGGGCAACTCTACAGCAGAACCGGATTACTCTGCAAACGATGAACTGTTCCTGACAGCTTATGAAATCTTCCAGAACGGTTATGCAATCAACGAGTTCACAGGAGCTCCGACAGCAGAAGACCTTATGAGAAGCATGAACGAGCAGCTGATCCTCTACTTCGACGGCGATACAGAGTCTGTTGATGATATGCTGGCAGCTACACAGGAAGCATGGGAAGCAGCTTATAACTAAACATATTTACAGGTGCGTTAGCCTGTTAATGATTCAGGTATAGAATGGGGGCGTACAGAAATGTGCGCCCTCATTATTTGGAGAAAGGAGGTTGATTGCTTCATGCAGAATAAAAATGTTCTGAAAAAGAAGCTGACACCATATGGCTATTTGCTTCCGACAATCATCCTGATGTTGATCCTGCTGGTTATTCCCATTGTCATGGTTATCGGATATTCCTTATTTGATAATGTAATTGCCAACAAAAATCCGGTTTTTGTGGGATTGGCAAATTATAAAAAAGTTTTGACAGATAAGGATTTCTGGACGGCAGTATCACATACGCTTTATTTTGTTATTGTCAGCATTATTGCCCATATGATCATAGGTATGACTTTTGCCCTTCTGTTGAATACCCGTTACCTTGGGACAAAGACGAAAGGGATTTTCCGTGTGATTTATGCCCTTCCGTGGATGTTTACTGCATCCGTTATTGCGATCCTTTGGAGAATGATGCTGGATCCCAATGGTGTGCTGAATTATTTCATTTTATTGTTCCATATTTCAGAGGAAAAGGTTACATTTCTGGCTTCAAGGGACATTGCACTGCAGTCGGTTACACTTATTAATATCTGGTCGGGTTATCCGTTCTATATGATCAGTATCCTTGCAGGTTTACAAGGTATTTCACCGGAATTGTATGAGGCATCTTCACTTGACGGTGCGAATACCGTACAGTCATTCTTCGGAGTGACGATCCCACAGTTAAAGCCGATCCTCATCAGTTTGCTGATGCTGGATTTTGTTTGGACACTTCAGCAATTCGCATTGATCTGGATGACCACAGGAGGCGGTCCGGTAAATGCAACAGAGACGATCAGTACATGGATCTACAAACAAGGTTTCACCAAATTCCAGTATTCGATGGCATCCACCGGTGCTGTACTTCTCTTGATTGTATGTTCCATTATCGGTGTACTGTATGTTAGACATCAGAGAGGGGAGGAATAAGAGATGGTTGGAAAGAAAAAGTTATCTGTTAAGATAATGGTGATCATTCTTCTTGCGATCGGAGCAATTTGGGCCGGCTTCCCGATTTTATGGATGATTTCAAACTCTTTTAAAGGGAATGCTGAGATTTTTACCTTCCCGCCTACATGGATTTCCAAGAATTTCAGCTTTGAAGCGTATGCAAAGATTTTCCAGAATCCGGAGCAGGTAAGATTCTTCCTGAACAGTTACATGATTTCGGCAATCGTAGTTGTTCTGACGCTGTTTATCGGAATTATGGCTTCTTATGCTTTCAGCCGTTTTAATTTCCCGGGAAAGAGCCTGATCAATACGTTGATCGTTTCTGTACAGGCAGTTCCGCCGATCACGCTGTTGATCCCGTATCTGAGCTTGATCGTGTCACTGAAACTGTACAATACATACGGTGCGTTGATCCTGACATACCTTGTATTTACTTTGCCCTATTGTATTTTGATGGTTACTGGATATTTGAATACGATGCCGAAGGATCTGGACGAAGCAGTTATGATCGACGGCGGTTCCAGATGGACGGCACTTTGGAAGATCCTTGTTCCATCCGCTGTACCGGGCCTTGTTTCTGTTGGTATGTATACCTTCATGCAGGCATGGAATGAGTATTTGTTCGCCTTGACTTTGACGAAGACAAATGACATGCGTACTGTCCCGGTAGGAATTAACCTTCTGATGGGTCAGCATGCGTATGAATGGAACCAGATGATGGCGATGAGTGTACTCGGATCACTTCCGATTCTTATCCTGTTCTTGTTCTTCCAGAAATACTTTATTGCCGGTATGACAGCTGGTTCTGTAAAATAATCTTATTGATTCAGGACAGACTTGAATATACTTCATTTTGAAGAGAAAGGGATAGCAGATGAGTGTTTTATCAGTTGGCATGTCCTTTTGTGACATTCCGTTGCGTCCTTGTCCGGCGAATATCATGGAGCTGGACAATACCATGATCGAGCGTGTCCAGTTCCATACCGGAGGGGATGCGCTTACAGTGGCCATCGTGCTGGCGAAGATGGGGGAATCTGTATCTTTGGTGTCAAAGGTGGGGAATGACGGAAATGGCTCTTTTGTCCTTTCTGAGCTTGCCAGACACAACGTAGATACTCATATGGTAACTATAGAAGACGAGTATTCTACCGCCACCTCTTATCAGCTGATTGAGGAAAACGGACAGCGCCATTTTTTGGTGGATTGTAAGATCAACAGCTTAATGAAAAGTGCAGATGTATCTGATCAGGCTATTTCAGAAGCAGATCTGGTATTTTTTGGAAGTGCTCTTGCGCTTGAAGGGATGGACGATATACAGTTATCCGATCTTTTCCGCCGGGCCCATGCACTTGGAAAGCTGACGGCTATGGATGCTTCTGTTGCAGTGAAGGACCATGCGGTCTGCAAGATGGATCTTTTAAGGGAAACGCTGCAGGATACGGATATCTTTATTCCCAGCTATGAGGAAGCATCTTATCTGGCACAGAAAACAGATGTGCAGGATATCATGGATGCATTTAGCAGGTTCCCTCTGAAAGTTTTCGGCATTAAGCTGGGAGGGGACGGATGTATCCTCACAGATGATTTCAAAAACTATACAAGATTAAAACCGTATCATGAATTCAGTGTTGTGGATACAACCGGAGCCGGTGATTGCTTTATGGGTGGATTCCTCTGTGCTTATTTAAAAGGATGGTCCCTTGAAGAATGTGGGAAATTTGCCAGTGCCGTTGCATCTTTCGGCATTTCGGCAGTAGGTCCGAGTACCGCTGTCCCGGATTTTGATACGGTCATGCAGTTTGTAAAAAAGCATTAATATGAGCTTGTTAGGCTCATTTGGCGGGCAACTCATTAATATGATGTGGCGTCAACAGATGCCATCCGGATTACATTTATCATCAGGGAGAATGACATGAATATCGAAGAAAAATTTCAGAAGGCTTACGATTCCCTTGAAAAACATATTGAAAGCCGGAATAAAAAGGAACAATTAACTGCCATGGGGTATACCAGCAACTTAGACCTTCTGTGCGATTTTCAGGTGGACAAATTAAATGAGCTTTTAGCGGAGTACATGTCCGGCGAGGATCTCACGAAGATGAAACCTGCAAAAATGATCCGCACCATGCAGGAGCTTTTGGAGACAGTAGTTTATTACTGCATCAACGGCATTGGCGGGGAAGCTGATGTGGAAGATCCGGAGCTTGTAAAATCCAGTTTTTCTTTTAAAAATGGTATGGGCGGGACAGCGGTTCAGGCTGCGATGGCTCTGGCACAGATCGGAGGAAAAACTTTAGTACATCTTACGGATGACTCAAAAGAAGTATGTGAACTTTTGCATTCTTCTTATATCCATGTTGTTTTAGGAAACGGTGAGCTGGGATTTACCGATCAGGTCATAAGCCACAATCCGCAGGAAACCCATTTTATTGTGCAGTTTAAAAAAGGAGATCAGGTACGCCTCGGGGAACAGGTAATTGCAATTCCCTGCTCCAACAGACTGATCCTGACAAAAAATACAGTGAACGAATACCTTCCGCTTTGGGAGCCGTATTTTAAGTGGATCGAGCAGAATGCAAAGCAAGTGACCAGCAATGTTTTATCCAGTTTTAATTCCATCCTTGAAAAAGAAGTGTTGAAGGATCGTTTGCAGTATGTGAAAAACCATGTGGAGATTTATCGCCGGAATAATCCGGATGGGATTGTCTATTTTGAAGATGCACATTACCACAATGAAGAAGTCCGCAGGCTTTGCGTTGAGACTCTTTATCCCTGCGTGGATATTCTCAGCATGAATGAGGAAGAGCTTCAGTACACATTAAAGGAAATGTACGGCTACGATGTTGATATCGATGATATCTATTCTTGCATTGATGGAGTGGAATTTCTTCTGGACAAATTCCATATCAAAAAAGGAGTCATCGTCCACACGAAGGACTATGCTATGTTTGTGGGGGATTCTGAAAATATTGACATAGAAAACGGTTTGATGTACGGTATGATTATGGCGACAGCGAAAGCTTCCCATGGAAATTACGGAACGAAGGAACAGATTCGGCAGGTTCTGGAGTTGGGAGTGAGCGAAAAAGGGCTTTCAAATTTAAAAAAAGTGGAAGAGCGCGGCTACGGAAGCCGAGTGATTCTTGTTCCGACAAAGTATATCGACAAACCAAAATATACCATCGGTTTAGGAGATTCCTTTACCGGCGGTGTACAAATGTGTTTTTAACTGCGGTACATAAGCAGTTAGATTATACCTATTACATAAGGAGGACAAAACAATGCTTTTAAACATGAAAGAAATTCTTAAGGTAGCAAAAGAAAACAAATTTGCGATTCCTGCGTTCAATATCAGCAGCTGGCCAATGTTCGTAGGAATTATGGATCTTTGCGAGGAGACAAATTCTCCGGTTATCATTGAGATCCATCCAGATGAACTGAGCTTCACAGGTTCTGATTTTGTGGTTGCAGTAAGAGAGCGTGCACTGAAATCCCCGGTTCCGGTTTGTATCCATCTGGATCACTGCGGAGATTTTGGAAAGATCATTTATGCAATTCAGGCAGGTTTCACATCTGTTATGTTTGATGGAGCAGAGCTTTCTTTTGAAGAGAACATTGCAGGCGCAAAGAAAGTAGTAGAAGCAGCCCATCCGGCAAATGTATCTGTTGAGGCTGAACTTGGAACAATCGGTTCCACAAATCCGGCAGATCTGGAAGGTGGTTCTGCAAAGATTATCTACACAGATCCTGATGACGCAGCAAAATTCGTTGAGGCTACAGGCGTTGATACACTGGCTATCGCAATCGGAACATGCCACGGACTGTATCCGGCAGGTATGAAACCGGAACTGAAACTGGACATCCTCAAAGCAATCACAGAGAAAGTAGATATTCCTCTGGTACTTCATGGAGGTTCCAACAACCCGGATAAGGAGATCGGTGAATCCGTTACTCTTGGTATCAACAAGATCAACATTTCTTCTGATATTAAGGTTGCATATTTCCAGAAGATGCGTGAAGTTCTGGAGAACCAGGGACTTCGTGAGCCGAATGAGATCGAGCCGCCATGTATCGAAGCTATGAAGGTTGTTGCAAAACACAAACTTGATCTGTTCCAGACAACAGGAAAGGCATCGCTTTACAAATAAGATTTTATAGGGGCTGCGCAGCGGCCCCTGCATGACCCGGTTCGCCATAGGAGAAGAGAGGGAAACTGATGATAGATGATAACAACATTTTGGAACTGGAAGTACTTGAAGTGATTCGAAAACGATATTCAGATATTTTCCCTGCTGAAAAAAAAGTCGCTGACCTGATCTTAAGAAAATCCCAAGAAGTTGTTAATTATAATGTTTCTGAGCTGGCAAAAGCCAGTGGAGTCAGTGATGCAACGATCATCCGGATGTGCCACCATTTAGGCTATAGCGGTTATTACCAGTTCCGCATAGCTTTGGCGAGAGATTTAGGGAAGAAACAATTCAAAACTGCAGAATCGGAAAATTCTGCCGATGTCGTAAGCAAGATGTTTGAAGACTTTGCCGAGACAATGGTTGCCATAGGCAAACGTCTGGATAAAAATGTGGTGCGTTCTTGTGTCGACCTGATCAAAGGAGCTGGCACGGTACACATTATTTCTGTGGGGAACACCACAAATCTTGCCAGATATATGGGCTTCAGACTGGAAAGGCTTGGAGTAAAGAGCACATATTCAGAACTGCCGGAGTATTATATCAACCATATAAATCTTTCGGATGAAAATGACATTGTCATTGCAATTTCAAAATCAGGTACATCAAAAAATGTACTGGAAGGAATGAAGCTGGCGAAAGGGAAAAAGCTAAAGATGATTGCTATTACTGCCAGTATAAAATCACCAGTAGCGGATCTGGCAGACTATGTCTTGATCAGCAGCGGAAAACAGGAACCTCTCAGCATTTATAAAGGATATTCCTATTTGAATGAGTTTGCGATTATTGATGCTTTATTGAGTTTCACTGTAAATGAAGAATTGATCGAAGTAACTCATGCAAACAGGCCGGAGCTGCTGCTGGCTAAAAATAAAATATGAGGTAACTATTCAGAGGCAACCTCCAAAATGCTTCACATTTCGGCGGTGTGGCGTATCCGCCAAATAAAATTTCAAAAACAGTCTTAAAAATGCAAGCATTTTACGTCTGTTTTATGAAATTTTGCTTGGCTCTGAACAGATACAATATGAGAAAAAATAGCCCGTGTTTTTTGAACATGTATTTGGAAAACAGGGGCTATATCATCGTATATCATCTTTATGAAAAAAACACTTGCCAAATAGAAAGAAATTATATATAATAACTTAGTCGGTTGAAAAAAGAAAATATGCTGGATTAGCTCAGTCGGTAGAGCGACGCATTCGTAATGCGTAGGTCGTGGGTTCAAGTCCCATTTCCAGCTGATAAAAAAGTTCCGTATAGACGGGACTTTTTTTATGTCATAGGATAGACCTTGTCACGCTGAAGCGTGAAAGTTCTTTCCTGTGACATAAAAAGCACTTCGTGCATAGATGCGCACGGATGCGAGATGAGTTTTTTTGCTTCGCAAAACGCATCCGGCACAAAAAAAGTGTGCTTTTTGACGTTTTATAAAGTCGCGAGAGTATGTGAAGCACATTTTTTATTTGCAGGAGGAACCCGGTGCAAAAAGCGTGTTTTCTGATGTTTTACAAAGTCGCGAACGTTCCTCGCATTTGGTTAAAAAGAGAAGTATTGTACTTGATGAAATGTCTTTCAGGATGATTACTCCATGTAAAAAGGGTACTGCATAATGATGAGTAATTATCTATTAAGTAGTGTTCCATTCCTCAAATCGCCAAAATAAAAGCAGGCCCCGGAGAGCCTGCGGAAAATGCAAGTAAATGTTTTCAGTATAGAAAATAAGCTTGCAATATACAAATAAATGCTTCTAAATATTAATGAATATTTACGATATACATTTAAATGTTTGCGGTTTTATCTAGAAACCATATTTTTTCAAAATCTCATTTGCTTTATCTGTATCGTCGCAGACACACAGTACAGTGTAAGAACCGGCGCTTTCAATGATCGCATGATCCAGCTTTTCTACTTCTCCTTCGTTGTAGGAGGCGTAGAGAGAGGACTGGTTATCCACACGTGTCTGGAAAAGCTTTTCTACATTTTCTGTATTCTTTTCTTCTTTGCTTTTTACAACAGCAATCTCACATGCGGTAGCTCCTGAACTTGCATAAGCAGTGCCGCTTTCGATGGTGCCGTCTTCGAAGAAGTAAATAGAAGAGAGCATGTCGGAAGCAGTTTCGCTCAGTGTATCAGAAGTGACAGCCTCCTGAAGTTCCTCAGCCAGCTTCGTTGTATCAATCGTGACTTCTTTTTCCTTTCCACCACAGCCGGTCATGGACAGGGCGAGGATCGCAGTGCAAATGATAGCAGTAAATTTTTTCATAATAAATAGTTCCCCTTTCTTTGTTTTGTGAAAAGATTTCACATCTGTTATATCCCCTTATTTTATGTTAATCAGAACCCTCGGCTTGTTCAGTCTCAGATTCTGTTTCATCCGCTATAGTTGTATCTTCCGATGGATCATTGACGGCAATGTAATGTGATTTCAGGTAATCCAGCATTTGTTTGCAGTAATCAGGATAAATATGTACTCCGTCGCTGGAAGCTCCTTCGATCAACGAGCCGTAACCATTGGAAAGAAATTCATTTAAATCAAGATAGTAGTACCCTTGTTCTTCACAAATGTCAAGAAGAATGGAATTGATCGTATCTACATTTGTGTTGTTTACGTATTCGCTTGATGCAACTTTTGACTCTTCTACATAAATGACACTGCAGATATAAACAATTGCAGATGGCTGGATTTCTTTAAAACGTTTCGTGACGGAAACAAAACCCTCACGGAAAGAATTCCAATCATATTCGCCAAGGTCATTCGTTCCCAGCATAATGTATATTTTATTGTATGTACCGCCCGAAAGAGCCGCAGCTACTGTAATATTTCCTTCAGGTGTCTGGATAATGCTATCCTTTGCCATAGAGGAAAGTGACATGCCTACGCTGGTGAAAAAGCGGCCTTGTGTGATGCCGGAAGCATTTCGAAAACCTTCCATACGGGAATCACCAATAAATACAGCATCTGCAAAGTAGGAATCATCCACTGCTGTATCCGATTTTGGTACGATGGACGGGCTGGAAGGATCCGAGACCGTGGGATGTTTTTCAACAGAAGATGTATTATCAGAAGATCCGGTGGTATTGATGGTACCCGGGAGACCGGCTAAGGAGACTTCCATGGTAGAATTGCTGCCGGAGGAAGTGTCGGAGCTGGTTGCATTTTTTGCACTGTCTGAACTTGAAGTATTGGTTGTACCTTTTGAAACTGTAGCAGTATTTGGAGCTTCCGCCGTTGTTGAAGTGTTGGAAGAAGAACGCTGTTTGAACATCGTCATGACCAAACGTCCTTCAAAAACCACTAAGACCAGCGTAACTATGATTAAAAGATTTAAGACAAGATGATCCTGTCTTCTGCGGCGTTTACGCTTTTGTTTTTGTGAACTCATATATAATTATCTCCCGTACCAATGGTGTTGACAAAACGTGTAACAATCTATATAAAAAATAAGAAGATACTTAAGAATAAATATCGCAATATAATATTATATAATAAACAAAGGTAAAGTCAAGTATTTCGACAAAGAAGAGATCAAATTTCGACAAAGGGACAAAGAAGAAATCAAATTCGACAAAGAACAAATCAAATAATGTCGAATCAATACGGGTTTTGTCCGTGCCTGTCCCTCCCGCCGTAAAAATTAAATTGCGAATCCCTCCCCAGTAGTATATAATGTCCACGAAAGCATTGAGCCGTGCCATCCCAGAGGAAGACAAAATGCCTGCTTGCAGGCAAATTTGTCAGACGATGGGATGATAGGGCGAAAGCCCGTGAGCGAGCAGCGGGAACTGCGAGCGTGCACGGCGCCGTGCCAGAAAGCAAAATGCCTGCTTGCAGGCAAATTTGTCAGACGATGGGATGATAGGATTTTTTTTGAAATTACAGGAGTTTTTATGATTTTTAGCAGTCTTTTATTTCTCTTCCGGTTTCTTCCGGCAGTCTTAATTACTTATTATTTAGTTCCGAAAAAATTCAGGAACTTGGTTTTGTTGTTGTTCAGTCTTGTGTTTTACGCATGGGGAGAGCCGATTTATATTCTTTTGATGCTCACTTCTATTTTGGTGTCCTACACCGGCGGTATTGTGGTGGACCGGATGAAACGCCAAGGAAAAACGGGAGGAGCCAAGGCGGCACTGATCGTCTCTTCGATAGTCAGCCTTTCTTTGCTGGGCTTTTTTAAATATGCGGATTTTGCAATCGGCACGGTCAACAGCCTGACGGGAGCGGGGATCGACCTTTTGCATATTGCACTCC
>JALFIB010000194.1 GCA_022776305.1 Lachnospiraceae bacterium | reverse complement strand
CACCATACCGCAGAGTTCCTCGGAAACAGGCTCCCTCGACGCAAATCCCCCCGCCGCAAATCCCCCTGTCACAGGTTCTTCAGTCACAAGTTTTCCGCCGCCAAATCCCTCATCTTCATATTTTCCCAGCGCAAAATAACAGCCCTCGCTTCCGCATTTTATGACCACACATTTTGCGCCGCAGTCAAGATATCTCTTTGCCGCTTCCTGCGCGTCGGACGCACCGGTCATGGCAAGGGCATCATAAAGGCTTGGCAAAAAGTAATCGATATAGGGAAGGAATGAGGCGATCCCCGGCAGTCCCTGCTTTAATTTGTCAGCAGCAAGGTCTGCAAAAATAAGGATTCCTTTTTTCTTCGCTTCCTGTAAAAATCCAAGGAGTCCGTCTTTTTCCAGCTGAGGCATGGAAAAAAGGCTCGCTAAAGAAATGGCTCGGCATGAATTTAAAGCATCCCACGGAAGATCTGCTTTATCTATGGTGCTGTGCGCCCCCTGAACGGAAAAGGTATGACGCTCCCCCTCTTCATCTACTAATACAAGTGCCGTTCCCGTGGCATACTCTTTTTTCGAAACGATGTACTCTGTCCTTACGCCTCTGGCCCGTAAAGAACTGCATAAAATATTTCCATTTGGATCCTGTCCTACACACGCTGACAAGGCTGCATCCAATCCAAGATCCGCAAGGCGTATGCTCTGGTTTGCGGCATCTCCTCCCGTCTGGATCTGGATTGAAGAGATCCTCTGTTTTTCTTCCCAGTGGTTTTTTTGTCCTATGGGTCTTGCTGTAATGTCCATCACAGCAGAACCAATACATAATACGTCCATAACTGATTCGCACTTATCTCCTTATTGACATTGTAAAACGAACCCTTCCGCACTTCACTAATTGCCTTTTACCGGTTCATCTTCGCCGCTTTGCAGAATAGAATAAACCCGATCACAAACATGACAGCTAAGATCGACACACCTGCATTGGCCACATTGGTGATCTGGGCAACCAGACCTACCAGCATCGTTCCCACAAAGGAAGCACCTTTTCCGAAAATATCATAAATGCCAAAGTATTCTCCGGATTTTTCCGGCGGTATGATCCGCGCAAAATAGGAACGGGAAAGTGCCTGAATGGCGCCTTGGAACATGCCTACGAATACGGCGAGCATCCAGAACTCCCACTGCTTGTCCAGCTGGATCGCAAATAAAGCAATTGCCGTGTATGCAAGAATACAGACTTTAATCAGCAGTTCTGTAGGATATTTTTTCGACAACCTCGAAAAGATCAAGGCACACGGAAAAGCTACCAGCTGTGTCACCAGAAGGGCTAGGAGAAGCCCGGATGAGTCAAGTCCCAACGCGCTTCCGTAAGCGGTGGCCATCTCTATGATGGTGTATACACCGTCAATAAAAAAGAAGAACGCAAGGAGGTACATGAAGATATTCTTTTCCCCCTTGATATCCTTTAATGTGGCTCCAAGGCGGCGGAAGCTGTCCCTGACGGGATGCTCCGGCATCTCCACGTAATTTTTCTGCTCATATTTTTTCAAAAGGGGGATAGTCACCAAAAGCCACCACAGGGCATTGAGGAAAAATGCGATCATCATTGCAGTTCCCATGGTGATACCGATCTTATCATGCATCAGCACAAATACTAACGAGATCACGAAGGGAACGCAGCTTCCGATATAGCCCCAGGCATAGCCATTGGAGGAAACCATATCAAGGCGCTCCGGTGTGGTCACATCCACCAACATGGAATCATAGAAAATCAGGCTGGCATTATATCCCACCTTTGCAATCACAAAGATTGCCAAAAATACGACCCAAGATGTAGGAAAAGACAGTGCAGCGCAGCCCAGCACCCCTACGATCATGCTGACAGTAAACAGTGGCTTTTTAAAATTTCGTGTATCTGCGATGGAGCCCAGCACAGGTCCGATCAATGCCACGATAATGGTCGCACAGGATGCGGCATACCCCCAGTATGCAAGATAATCTACTTCGGAAATACCGGCGTTGCCTGCCAGATAGTTAAAATATATCGGAATGATGGTGGATACCAGCATGATAAATGCAGAATTTCCCACATCGTATAAGATCCAGTATTTTTCAAGTTTTGTCAGTTTTGTCTTTTCCATATCTCTCTCCCATTTTATTCAAAAGGTCGGTCAAAACGTTCTTCTAACGGCTTTCCGTTTGTAAGCGATTCATCAAAGCTTTCGATCATCCGCACCGCGATCTCTACAGAATCATCGAAGCGCTGGATCAGTCCTTCATTTGTCTCTTTGCAGAGCGGATTGTCTGTTCTCTGGTTCATTAGCCCCTTCATCTTGCCATACTGTCCAAGCGCTTTCATGGCAGTGTTGATCACAGCCTGTCCTGCGGCAGTCGGCTGCCTGAATAACCGTTTTACGAGTTTCAGATCTTTCAAGGACTGTTCCACGATCTCAGGCGTCATCCCCTTGTGGTAAAAGGGAAAAATGGCCTCTACCGTCTCCTCATCTGTGGGCACCAGATCAGCATTCGGGTATGAGATGGGATCTTTTCCGTCCATGCGCAGCAGCATTTTTTCAAACTCTTCCTCAATCTCAAGGTGCTGTACACCTGTCTCCCCGATCATTTTTTCTACGTAAGGATGGCATTCACTGTCCAGAATAAAATGGCAGATGAATCCTATTAAATATGCGTATTCCTTGCTTCCCCGTCCTTTTTTCCGCACCACCAAAAGTGCATGTTTAAAAAAAGGATAGGCTGAGATCCCATGAAGATGGGTTCCATACTGGTTTACTTTATTTTTGGACCAGGGCCTGTAAAAAAAGAAAATGTCAGGTCCCTGCAGCCCTATTTGAAACTGTGTGTAATGTGCGTGTATGGTATCTTTTAATTGGCCGTTTACCAATTCAGAGACTTTTGCCCCAAAACGGTCGTGTGCATATATCGCCGGCATAATATCTCCTCCAGTCTTTCCTGATAGATTTTTCCCGATAGATTCTTTCCTGATAAATTCATTCCTGATAGATTCTTTCCAAATAGATTTAAATATCAATAGATGCCAGACGGATTCTCCCGCGTTTCGCAACGCCATAATTCTGGTATCCCTTATATAATAGAATTTTATCTTGAAAAAGTAAATAAAAGATTGCTGCAAAAACGATAATATTTTTTACAGCAACCTTTTTCTTTTTTATTTTATCAACTTTTTTCCTGATTTTACCTAAATTGTACAATCACTTCATTTTTTCTTAGGACTTCCCCAGATTTTCCCGGCAGCCACACATAAGGCACTTGTTACCACCATGTCCGGAAGGGTATTGCCCACAACGATATCTATCGTCATCAAATAGCGGTAAAGTATAAACCCAATCACCCAGATGACCAGATTCCGCACATGGAACGCACCCGCATCATCGGTATTTTTTAAGATAAAATAATCCGCGATCTGGATGGCGATCATAGGTGCAAAAACAGACCCGATCAAATAAAGGAAGTCTGTAATATTGTCCATAGGATAAACGATGGCTCCAACCATGCCGATCACTGTCACTGCAATGGCAAACCATTTTTCTTTTATTTTGGAACAGATGGATACACTGGATACACCTGCAGAATAGGCATCCAAAAATGTGGTGGTAACCGTGGAAAGCACTACGATCAAAAGTCCGGTGATTCCAAGGCCACAGCGGATCAGGATCTGGGCAAAGTCGGATTCTCCCGTCAATTCTGCTGCTCCCATGCCGATCAAGTACATGAAACAGCTGACGATGCCGTAAACGACAGCGCTGACAGCCGTAGCTGCCATGGGTTTTTCTGCTTCCCTTGTGTAATCGCTGATCAGCGGAAGCCAGGAAAGGGGCATGGCCACAGCCAGCTCAACCGCTGCGCCGAAACTCATGGCATCAGGGGAGGGAGCCGCCATATGGCCTCCGCCGCCAAATATCTTAAAGCAGAGCACGATAGTCATAAGGAAAAGAAGCGCCATAGCCACCGTATTCACCCATTTCAAGTTGGTTATGCCGATGGCGATCCAGACAATGATCAAAATGCCGATCACAAGGCACCATACCCATGCGCCGGTCTCGATCACTCCATTTGCCGCCAGAGACCCGTCGTAGATCATAATGGCTGTCCAGCCCACAAGCTGCAGCACATTGAGCACGGAAAACAACAAACTTCCCTTTTCCCCGAAGCTCATCTTTACAGTCTCCATTGCACTTTTCTTTGTATATGCCCCAATGAGGCCTGCCAGAAAAAGCATCAGGCATCCGATGACGTGCCCGATAAGAATTGCTGCCAGCCCTTTTGAAAATCCCATGCCGGCATAGTACGTTCCTGTCAGGATCTCGGCGATGGACACGCCGGCCCCAAACCAGATCAACCCATTGCTAAATACAGATGTCTTATTTTCCATTTTCCTCATACTCCCCCTTTATGGCAAATGCGTGGTTCATGGGACCGCTTCCTGCTCCTAAATCCAGCATTGCTCCCAGAGCTCCCGATATGTAATTCTTGGCATTTCTTACCGATTTCTCCATGGAATACCCTTTTGCCAGATTAGAGGCAATGGCACTGGACAAGGTACAGCCCGTCCCGTGGGTATTTGGATTGTTGATCCTCTTTCCATAGAACCAGATGCTCTTTCCATCTGCATACAGCAGGTCATTGGCATCATTGAGCTGATGTCCACCTTTACAGAGCACGGCACAGTGGTACGTATCCCCGATCTGCTTTGCAGCCTCTTCCATATCCTTTGCCGATGTAATTTTCTTTCCGAAAAGCACTTCCGCTTCCGGAATGTTGGGGGTAATGAGCGCCGCCAGAGGCAGCAGTTTTTCTTTTAATACGGAAATAGCCTCTTCACTGATCAGACGCGCTCCGCTGGTGGCTACCATGACTGGATCCAGCACAATATTTTCTGCCTGATACTGGGTGAGCTTCGATGCGATCTCCTCGATGAGCCCACCGGAAGAAACCATTCCGATCTTCACTGCATCCGGGCGGATATCCGTAAAAATACAATCCAACTGCTGTCCTAAAAATTCAGGTGTCACTTCCATAATTCCTGTCACGCCGGTGGTATTCTGCGCAGTCAAGGCCGTAATCGCGCTCATGGCATATACGCCGTTTGCGGTCATAGTCTTGATATCTGCCTGGATGCCGGCGCCTCCGCTGGAATCACTTCCGGCGATTGTCAATGCTGTTTTCATCTTGAAAACCTCCTCATTGTTTTTGTTTTCTGCGACAGAAGGTGGTGCCCCCGATCTGCCCCAGAGTTATAATTTTGCACGGAATGCTTTGATATTTTTCTCCACATCCCCTTTTAAGATCCCTGCAGCCACGGCCAATCCGTTTGCGCCGCACCGCAGGGGCTTATCACAATTCTCAGCGGTGATCCCGCCGATGGCCACATTAGGAAGCCCGCTTTTTCTTAGAATTTCGCGGTAAGTCTCCTCTGAGATCAAAGTGGCATCTGCCTTGGTAGTGGTGGTATACCAGGCTCCGCTTCCGAGGTAATCTGCCCCGTCCTGTTTTGCTTTCACCGCCTGTTCCACCGTCTTTGCGGTGACACCGATGATCTTATCCTTCCCCATCAAAGCCCTCGCTTCGTCTGCCGGTACATCCGACTGTCCCAGATGGACTCCGTCTGCGCCGGATAACATGGCAATATCCAGCCTGTCATTTATGATAAATAAAGTGTTGTACTTTTTTGTCAGCTCCCGCATGAGCTTTGCACGTTTTAAATATTCTGCGGAAGAAATGTCTTTTTCCCTCAGCTGGAGGATATCAACGCCGCAGGCCAATGCCTTTGTAAGCTTCTCCAAGCCATAAGAAAAATCCGCGATCAAATATAAGCTGTTCTGTTTCCAATTCATAGATTCTCCCGTATACGATATACGTATTCTGTAAGTTTTTTCTTGTCGATCCCGGTGAGCGCATCCAAAAGCGCCTGTTTCTGGCTGCCGTATCCGCTGTATTTCGCTGCCTCGTCCCCTGCGCAGGCCATGATGCAAAAAGCTCCAAGGGCTGCTGGTACCGGGTCATGTTCCACTGCGTAGCAGGCACCCATCACCGCGCCAGTCAAACATCCGCTCCCTGTGAGCATCAGTTTTTTCTCTCCGTGCCCCAGACGGAAATTCCTTGTTTCGTCAAACACAAGATCCTGCGGTCCTGATACTGCCCAAGTACGGCCATCCGGCGGGCTCATCTGAAGGGAAAATTCCCCTACCGAGTCAATCCCTTGATGGGAAAGGACACCGGACTGCAGTGCAGATACCTCACTTCGGTTTCCTTTGACGATCCCCTTCCATTTTAGGGACAGCAGCTTTTGAAACCCGTCACAGCGGAACTTTGACGCCCCGGCCCCTACCGGGTCCCAGATGATGGGAACTCCATATTCCTCTGCGGTAAGAAGGGCTTTTTCGGCCGCTTCCATTTTCTGGCATGTGGGCTGTCCCATATTGACCACCACCGCGTCCGCGTATCTTGGGATCTCATCCATCTCCTCAGGAGCTACAGCCATCAGGGGACGCGCCCCTAAGGCAGTAAGCCCATCGGTGCAAAGTGACACGATCACAGAATTCGGGATCATATGCACCAACGGCTTTTTTTCTCTGATCTGCTCCGGTATTTCGGCGATCCTCTGTATCATTGCCATGGGAACACGGTCCACATGGTTACTGTCCTGATTTGCCATCCGGCCATCTCCAATCATTTCACATTTTTATGCTTTATCCTGCATGCTTCATCCTACACGCTTTATTCTGCATTCTGCATCCTGCACGCTTTATTCTGCATTCTGCATCTTGCACTTCTTATTTTGCTTGTTTTCTCTCGCTGCCCAGCACGTCACGCACGTATTTCATTGCCCCGGAGCGGTACAAAGCCGCCAAAAGAATGGCTGCAATACATGTTCCTCCCAGTGTGCTCACCCCAAATGGGATCACATAGGCAAACAGGGCCGCCTCTTTTCCCATCAGCATCGTAGCCACCGGATAGCAGAGCATGCCGCCCAGCACTGCTGTACCGAAAACTTCACCGATATATGCAAAGGCGAGTTTTTTCGTGTATTTGTACATCATTCCGCACAAAAATGCGCCCACCATGCTGCCCGGGAAAGCCAAAAGGCTTCCTGTCCCGGCAAGATTGCGCAGGACGGAAATACAAAATGCAACCAACACACTATACGCCGGTCCTAAGATCACGCCCGATACCACATTGATCAGGTGCTGGATCGGAAAGCATTTGGAAGCACCGATGGGGAAAGAAAAACCGGACAATGCAAAGCCTATGGCCGTCAGCATGGCCGCTACAACAAGTTTTTTGATTTTTTCATTCATAACCTTTTCTCCTCTTTATTTATTGTTCTAAAAGCATGGCGTAAATCTCCCGCTTTGAGATTCCCCGGTCTTTGGCAGCGCGCTTCATGGCTTCTTTCCTGTCCATACCTTGGTCCTCATAAAGCTTTACGTGGCTTTTCACGTCCATCTCTTCCCACTTCTGCTGTTCTTCCTGCTGCATCTCCTGAAGGCTTCTCCCCTCCAATACGATCACACACTCGCCTTTTGGCTCATTTTTGCCATAATAATCGATGGCGCCGGAAAGGGTCGTCCGGAAAGCTGTCTCATAACGCTTTGTGAGCTCACGGCAGAGGGTGAGTTTCCTCTCTCCCAGCGCTTCATACAGCTCTTTTAAGGTCTTCAGCAGCCGATGGGGCGCTTCGTAAAGGATGGTGGTCCGTGTTTCTGTCTTTAGTTCCTCTAAAATCACTTGTTTTTCTTTTTTATCCTGAGGGAGAAAGGCCTCAAAACAGAACCTTCTGGTGGGCAAGCCCGATAAAGTCAATGCTGTCACACAGGCACAGGCTCCCGGAAGGGAGGTCACCTCGATCCCGGCTTCATAACACAGACGCACCAGATCTTCTCCCGGGTCTGAAATTCCGGGAGTACCGGCATCTGTGATCAGCGCTACATTTTTTCCTTCCTTCATCTTGTTGATCAAGGTGTACGCCTTTTCGATCTTATTGTATTCATGGTAACTGGTCATCGGCGTATGGATATCAAAATGGTTCAAAAGATGGAGGCTGTTGCGGGTATCCTCCGCCGCGATCAAGTCAACTTCTTTTAAGGTGCGCAGTACGCGCATTGTGATATCTTCTAAATTCCCGATGGGTGTCGCACATAAAAATAATTTTCCCTGTTCCATCTCATCCTCGCAAGTTTCTAATATCCGTATAGATCCAGAATCTCAGGCATATAAACACCCGGCTTCTCATACACCACCAGAGGCTTCTCCACCGTCATCCGTGGTTTCCCTCCCCGTACTGCTTCCAGCAGAACCATATTTGGCTCCCGGTCAACGTAAGGATAAACAAGACGCATCCTCTTCGGTTCCAATTTGTAAGCTGACAGTGTGCGGATGATCTCTGCCAGCCGGAACGGCCGGTGTACCATGTAAAACCTTCCTCCCGGGCGGACCAGCTTTGCCGCTGCCCCCACCACGTCATCTAAGGTACACAGTATCTCATGGCGCGCCGCTGCTTTTTCCATATCGGGGTTTACCAATCCATGCTGCCCGATCATATAGGGCGGATTGGAGGTGACAGTGTCAAAAGAAGCCGGAGCGAATAATTCCCCGGCTTTCTTTATATCTCCTTGAACAATCTCGATCCTCTGCTCCAGACCATTTAATAAAACACTTCTTTTCGCCATATCTGCGCTGACAGCAGAGATCTCTAAACCGGTAAAATGCCTGCCTTTGGTCTTTGCCGCAAGCAGGATGGGAATGATCCCGGTGCCCGTTCCAAGGTCAAGGCAGGTTTCTCCCTCCTGCACCTTGGCAAAACCGGAGAGCAGGACGGCATCCATTCCAAAGCAGAACAGCTTTCCGTTCTGGATGATCTGGAACCCGTTCCTGTGCAGGTCATCCAGACGTTCTCCCTCTTTTAATTCTATCTTCATACCGCTTCAAATTCCCTTCTTCGGAGCAACTCATTTCCCAGTCCGCCTATCTTCCGGGCATTTCATTTCCCAATTTGCGTTTTCCTGATGCTGATGCCAAAATTTCGGTTACTCATCATCCAGTTTTGATTTGCCCTCTTTTTTCTCCAGCGCTTCCAGTGCCCTCAACTCTTTGTCTACTTCACTGTCCTTGCTATCTTTGCCGTCTTTATTGGCTTTTTCATTCTTCTCGCCTTTTCCGCCTTTGTCTTTCCGGCGTCTCGGCTTAAACTTCAAGTCTTTGACATCGTACTCCTGAAGCTCTTTTTCATCATCCACATCTACCAGAATCTTCACCCTCTGCCTGAGTACGTTGACACTCTGCACTTCGCCTTTTTGTCCGTCCACCGTGGTAACCGTATCGCCGATTCCCGGAAGGCGGCTGTTTAAATACTCATACGTATCTTCCTCATTTTTCAGGCAGCACATCAAACGTCCGCAGACTCCCGAGATCTTTGTGGGATTTAAGGATAAGTTCTGCTCCTTTGCCATCTTGATGGATACTGGTGCGAACTCGGAGAGATAGCTGTTGCAGCAGAGCACTCTTCCGCAGATGCCGATGCCTCCCAAGATTTTCGTCTCATCGCGCACACCGATCTGACGCAGCTCGATCCTCATCTTGAATACTGCTGCCAGATCCTTTACCAGTTCCCTAAAGTCAATCCTGCCATCGGCGGTAAAATAAAATAAAACCTTATTGTTATCAAAGGTATACTCTGCGTCGATCAATTTCATCTCAAGACCGTGCTTTATGATCTTCTCCTGACAGATCTTAAGGGCATCCTTTTCTTTGTCACGGTTTCTCTGGGCACGGACATCATCTTCCGGCGTAGCTACGCGGATCACCGCTTTTAAGGGCTGGACAATGGTATCGTCGGGAACATTTCTCACGCCCCCTACCACAGAACCGTACTCCACGCCCCGTGCCGTCTCCACGATCACGTGGTCGCCGGCTTTTATTTTGTATCCCTTGGGGTCAAAGTAATAGACCTTGCCAGCATTTCTGAATCTAACTCCTACTATTTTAACCATGTATGTTCTCCTTAATAACAAGGAACAAAAGCTCCATTGTCAGATCAAAATTAACGTTTGCGCCCAAGCGCGTCTTGGCATTTTCGATGGCTTTCATAACCTCCTCAACGCCTTCATAGGAACAGACTTTCACTGTGTCGCGGATGGTACGCAGCTCATCCTTGAACACGAGGCCGTCAATATCCCGGGTAGCCTTAAAATAAACCATATCACGGTACCAAAGGGCAAGGATATCAAGGTAATCTTCGATGGATATTTTATATGCCTGTACTTCTTTTACGAAGTCGATCAATTCACTGATCTCCATCTTCCCGGCGCTGCGGATCAACCGCATGGCGGAAGACTTGATGGCGGCAAAATCCTCAGAAGATGCAAGCCGAACTGCCTTACCGATATTACCCTGTGCAAAGGCCACGCAGATATCAGCCTCATAATCCGGCACCTGAATCTGCTCCATCAGATACTGCTTCACCTGCTCATCCGGCACCGGCTTCAGGTTGAGTACCACACATCTGGAGCGGATGGTATCCAACAAAATCTGCTCGTTTGTAGTCAAAAGAATCACCACCGCGTACTCCGGCGGCTCTTCGATGGTCTTTAAGATGGCATTCTGCGCCTGCACCGTCATCTTTTCCGCATCAGCGATAATATAGATCTTATACCTGCCATTGTAGGGGCGTATCTGGATGTCCCCGGCCAGCTGCTCCCGGATATCCTCCACACCGATGCTGGCTGGTTTGTCATGGCGAATATAAATAATATCGGGATGGTTTCCGCTTTCCGCCTGACGGCAGGAATGGCATTCCCCGCATGGCCTCACGCCTGTACTCTGGCACTGCAGCGTCTCAGCAAATGCAGCCGCAAGCTTATGCTTTCCCGTACCTTTTTCTCCATTAAAAATATATGCATGGCTGACTTTCCCGGTCTCGATCGCCCGTTCCAGATGCGCGATCTCCTGTTTATGTCCTATGATTTCTTTAAACCCTGCCATATACTCCTCCAAAACTTAAAAAATGCCTCATCGACAGCTTTCCGCCTGTATGTATGACCCTCAGGCGTACTTCGCATAGCCTCACTTGAGTATAACACACTTTCAGTTTGATGTGAAGCATC
>JALFIB010000156.1 GCA_022776305.1 Lachnospiraceae bacterium | reverse complement strand
ATTCTATTTTCTTTCTTTTCTTTTGCCATCTTTTATCACTCGCTATACATTTTTTCGTAGGCGGTCAGTTCCATTAGCTCTATGCTAAGTTCTAACCTCATCTTTTTAATGGCATTTTGAAACTGCTTTTCGATACGTTTTCCAACTTTGACCCCCGACTCGTAGGAGCATGCCGGCAGCAATGCGATGAACTGTGTTACGCTGTATCTGGTAAGCACATCCCCGATACGGAGTGAACTGCGGAGCAGCTCTTCCAACTGGGACATTCCCTTTTCCAAAACCGGATCTACTGCATTTCCCTCGTATACTTTGTTTTTCCGCTTCAAGGTCAGAAGCATTACATATTCTGCCATTCCAAGACGTTTCAGCCGCCTTGCTTCCATTTTATAGATCTGCCGGAACACCTGATAGTCACAGTAGAAAGCTCCATTTGCTTCTCCCTGGCCCGAAAGTTCTTTTTGAACCTCCTCGGCATCCGATATACTTTCACTGTTCTCGGAAAGTAATTTCTGGAATTCGCTCCGGAGCTTTTCCGGATAATAATTCCCCATGCTTCCATAGAACATCTTATTGACTTTTTCATAGTGCAAAAACGCCAGATCGTATTTGCCCTGCCCGTAAAGGCTTCGAAGGTACATGCAGTGGATATCCTCGTCCAGCGCATCCACTTTCATGGCACCGTTGCAATACGTCTCTATTTCTGCCCAGCGTTTCTGCTTTTCCAATATCTTGCACAGTGTCTTTACTGTGTCCATGTATTTGGACTGATAGCCTACCACCCTGGATAATACCCAGGGCTCGCTTGCCACCCTTCCGGTGATATTACCATTATATCCGGCTATGATCTCTGCGCTGAGCTTCTCTTTTTTTGTCTCATCTGTTGTCTTATGAAGCTCTGCCACCAGATTTTCCCATTGCTCATAATCTGCTTCTACTTCGATCTCCGGATTCCACTGGTACGCTTCATAAAGCGTACATATGTATTCGTCGTCTCCCAGTACCTTCATGGCATTCCTGAGCCTGTATACTAAATTTTTCAAGGAGCCTTTCGGATTTTTCGAATCATCATCCCAAAATTTTTCAATCAGATCCTGATGCGTGAGTACCTTGTCCCGGTAGATCAGAATGTATGCCAACAGCCTCAAGAGCTGATTGGAGGAAAGTAATTCTTCACTTAATACGCCTGTATCTGACTGTAAGCTAAAACTTCCAAATAACTGCAACTTTATCTTTTTCATATTCCCGTTCCTACTATTGACTACTGTCCATCAAATGTTTTTCCGCCAAGATACCCTTCTTTTTCTTCGCCTACCACTGAGTCTATCAAACGAAGCAACTCCATCACGCTGCGGAACGCCTGTTCTTTTTTCCCGTTTACCCAGTTTACTTTTCCCTGCCATGTACTGTCCTGAGTATCTACTACTTCAATAATAAATGTCTGTTTTTTCTTCATCCTCTTATTCATCCCCATGCATTCGTCACATTTAAATAAATATGTGTGTGTTCTATATTTCATGTGTCTTTTTGTAAATACACAACTCATCGAACTTGCAATCCTGTATTTATCCTTTTTCTAAATTATACACCGCGCAAGTCATTTTATGGTCATATTTGAGTAACTTTTTTCCCTTTTTTCAAATTTTATTACTTTATCAATGCATTTAGTGGCAAAAAGGGGCTTTACAACAAAAAAAGCACCAGTAACGGTGCTTTTTTGAGGTCATTACGACATGTTAAACTGTGAAATTATAATGTTCTTTTAAGTCGTTCATCATATTGTGCTTTAGATAACCTTCATTTTGAAGTCTTCCCACTATAATGCCTGGTGCGATCTCTATCATTTTTGAAAACGTAATAATACTGTCTCTGGTAAATATATCTTGCTGTTTAAAAGTTGTGAATTTATCCGGAGGAATAAGCATATCTCTTGCCCAGCAGTCAGCACACCTCTCATCATCTTCTGTCGTCCCACCTGTTTGTCCGATATGGCCCAGTACGATATGTGCTAATTCATGAAAAAGACTGAACCAAAATTTGTCCGCATCTTTTCCCCGTGTAGTTAATCCCACAACTATCCTATTTCCGTCCACAAAAGAGGCCCCTTGCAAAAAAGAACCTTTTAAATGGGGCAAAAAAACAAGCGCTATGCCGCACTTGGATAATTGCCTCCTCAGTTCAGGACAAAAATCATTTGGTGACTTTACCGTCATTCGTCTCATTTCCGGAAGGATCCCTATCAATCCTTTTATATTGATTGGCGATGTTTCCATCTCGCGCGCTTTTCGTTTTGCCTCCTGTACCCATGCAAGCAGCGCAAGATCACTCTTTTCTGTCACCGCCAGCCGCCTGCAGGCAATTTTTGTGATCTGGATATTTTCTAATAGAGAAAGCTCTACCACTTCAAAATATTTTCTCAAATACACTACTTTTTCTTTTACGTCTCTTGTCTCCGGAACCCACCCAAATTTAGCCATTTCATTATAAGGAAGCTGTTTCGCCAAAACTTCATCTGCCTCCATCGCATTCTCAGCCTCAGCCTTTATTAACTTTTCTCTGTAAATAGCTTCAAGGCTATTCCAAAACTTTGCCGGAACCCCAAGTACTACTTCCAATCGAATAGATACCTCCGGAGTCAACTGGACTTCCCCATTGACTAGTTTGCTAATATGCTTCTCGGACATATCCATCCTTACAGCAAATTCTTTCTGACTCATCCCTCTGTCGTTAAGCTGTTCTTTAATCGTCGCTCCAGGCGGTGTTGCAATGTAACTGCGACTTCTCACCATAGTGCTACCTCCTGTCCTTACCATTAATGATAATCAACTATCTCTGTTATATGAGCTATCTGAATTTCGTTACCGTTTTTTTCAAAAACTAATCGATACGGATGCACCAAATCCACCGCGTATTGTCCCTTCCTGTTGTTAACGAATGGATGGCATCTACCGATATGAAATTGAATCATCATTTCTACTGTATCTGCCGCTGAAATTTGGTCTATTCGCATATGGATTTTTTCTGCCATTTCTTTTCCATAAAATTTTTCAGCAACTTTAGCATTTGTACAGATTTTCTCAATCTTATGATTCTTATACGTTATTTCCAATGCATCGCCTCTTTTGCAATTTACCTTTAAGGTAAATTAATTATATCTCAGAACGTACGTTTTGTCAATAATATGATTTACCTGACAGGTAAATTAAAATAATTTAGAGACCACAAGCTGTATCCGGAAAGGAAAGTCCTCTGACTCTAACACAGTAAAGGGATGCGTCATATTTTTTAAGAGGCGATCTTACCGATCAACCGCCTATATATAATATAAGAAACAACTACATTGATGGCATCTGCGATCAGCTGTGTCCAAACAATACCGCTCATACCAAAAAAATGGTTCAAGAGGATCAAGATAGGGATGTTCAGACAGATCTGCCGGATCACTGCCAGCTGGAAAGAGACTTTTCCTCTGTTTACCGCCTGCATAAAATGCACCATGTGGAAACTAAGGAACATAAAAGGCGTAGCAAAGCAGCGTGACTGCAAAAACTCCGTGCCGTATCTTACCGTATCCGCATCAGAAATGAATGCCCGCACAATATAAGGTGCGCAAAAGCGGTAAAAAACTACGCACAGCACTGATATCACTAGTCCGGCAAAACGTGCGGCGGAAAAGAATTCTTTCATCCTTTTATGGTTTTTCGATGCATAATTGTAGGCCACCAGCGGCGTCATGCCGAGGCAGATGCCTATACCGATGTTTAATGGGAGACGCTCCACTTTCAGCACGATCCCGATAGCTGCCAGCTGGGTATCTCCATGGCCTGCCGCAAGCCGGTTGATCACCATGGTCGTCAGGTCAAAGAGAAGAAGGCTCATGGCCGCAGGAATGCCCACGGAAAAAAGGGAGCTAAGGGAATCCTTCCGGATCTTCTCCACCCGTCGAGGAAGGGAGAGCACCGTCTCGCCCTTCAGTTTTTGGTATGTGAGAATAAAATATATGAGGGTGATCACGTTTGACAGCATGGTCGCCACTGCCGCACCTGCCACCTGATAGCCGTCGGGAAAGATCACAAACATAAAGATCGGGTCGAGGATGACGTTTAATACCCCGCCCATTCCAAGGCCGAATCCGGCTTCTTTGGAGTGGCCGATGTTTCGCACCATGGCGCTCATGGTATTTGCCAAAACGGTGGGCACAGCGCCGATCACCACCACGAATGTCAGGTACTGCTTCGCATATCCAATGGTGTAGTCACTTGCCCCAAGAAGCCTGAGCAGCGGGTCCATAAAAAGAAAGCATAGTACAGAAAAAGTAAGGGAAGCTCCTGCAGCCATCACAAGACTTAGGGAAGCAGCCTTTTTCGCCTCTTCCTCGTCTTTTCCGCCCAGCAGCCTGACCACCAGATTGCCTCCGCCCACTCCAAAAAGGTTGGCTAGGGCAGCGGTCATCAAAAAAATAGTCAGAACCAGCGAAGAGGCCGCCACCATATAGGGGTTGTTGGTCTGCCCAATAAACCATGTGTCCGCAATATTGTAGATCAGCGTGATCAGCTGGCTTACAATGGTGGGAATGGCCATTTTAGCTAGGGCTGCCGGAACCGGTTTCGTTTCAAAAATTTCTTTTGTTCTTATTTTTTCCTCTGTAGATACCATAACGTTACAAATATTCCTTCAGTGTAAATTCTGTCCAAAAACAATGCACCCCTCTATTTTTTCATTTTTGTCCTGCTGTAGGGTCTGTTCCTCTTTGCTAGAAGTCCCATCCATTTCAAAACACCTCCCCCTCTTTTTTAATTTTATTATATACCCATTAAAACCTCTTTTTAATTATATTATAACATGCATTTTAAGGGGCAATATGTTTTGTTCATCATTTAACTATATGCTGTAACATGAAAAATCCTATTTTCTTCTATCTGGCACGTAGCTTCTGGGGTTTCTTACGTGGACAATTCTATTTCTCTCCAGATGACATGTAAGTTCCAGTGTTTCTTACGTGGACAATTTTATTTCCAGTCCAACTGACATGTAACTCACGGTGTTTTCTACATGTAAATATAAGGTTTGGCACGTAATCATTATGGAATCCCCACTTTAGCAAGCATACTGCTTCTCTTTTTTTACCAAAAGCGCGGAAATCATAACGCTTCTCTTTTTCAACCAAAAGTGCGGAAATTATAACGTTTCTTTTTTTAACCAAGAGCGCTGGAATCTTGCTCCTCATCTGGCTATTCAGTTATTTGGAGACATTTCCCTTTGTATTGTCTCGTATCCGCGTCCATCTAATATTCCCGTAAAATCAATTCTGTAATTCCTTGGTTTTGTCCCATCTCGATCCGCTTAACCTTCGGCTCTCTTCCATAACTGAATTCTTCACGGAGTCCCTGCCTGATTCTGGTGCCGCCATGATAGCCATGGATCACCCGGATCCTATACACGCTGTTTCCGGCTCCTTGGACTTGCCCTGCTACCGCCCTCACTGCTTCTTCCACGCGCATCCCATGGACATCTATCTCGATAATACCGCCTGTCATCTTTGCACCTTCTCTTCACTAACCATACTAATAGTACCTTTTTCTCATTAGTTTTGTGTTACTGCAGTTAGATCATCACTTTTATATCTGAAACAAATTGTGCTGACTCTAACTCCAGCAGCTTCTTTTTCTTCTCAACTCCCCCTGCATATCCGGTCAGGCTTCCGTCAGCCCCCACTACACGATGGCAGGGAATGATGATAGAGATAGGATTATGGGCCACAGCTCCGCCGACCGCCTGAGATGACATGGTTTTTCTGCCCATCTTTTGTGTAACCTTTTTTGCGATTTCTCCATAAGTAGTGACCTGACCATAAGGGATCTCGCATAACAATCTCCATACCTTCTGCCGGAAATCGCTGCCGACAGGCGAAAGCGGCAGTTCGGTGATCCGAGGCTGCTCTCCACGAAAGTACCGGTTCAGCCAGTCTTTCGTCTGGTCAAATACCGGAAGATTCTTTTTTTCACATACTTCTCTTGCCTTGCTCTCTTCAAAGTATTTTTGCCCTTCAAACCAAAGTCCGATTAAATTTTCTCCATCGCTGGCAAGAAAAATACTTCCCAGCGGTGACTCATAATCCATCCGATAATACATAAAATCCTCCCCCCACCCGACTTTTCTGCCAAATGTTCCTCCCATCAGCTAATCTTCTTCACCAGCCGTTCCTTCACGTCAGCTGAGCTTTCCGTCGTTTTTCTCTTCCAATGCCTTGATCATATAGTACGTAAATTCATTATAAGGTGTAGGAATCCCAAGCTCTTTTCCCATACGCACCAAGGTACCGGAAAACATATCGATCTCCGTATGGCGTTTCGCATCCAGATCCTGAAGGGTTGAAAAACGTGCTTTGGGAGAAATGGCAGAGTTCTTTCCTGCACCGTTGTTGGTATCGGAGATATCGATGCCCTTTGCTTTTGCTACGGCCACTACCTCATCTCTGAGCTTGCTGCTTAAGGCTACCACATTTTCACTTTCGGTATAAGCGCCATATCCGCAGTTTACCATTGCCTGCGGCAGGTTTTTGCTGATATTCAGGGCATATTTAAACCAGATATCCTGAATAATGTCCTCGCAGATATGGTAATTTACTTTTGATCCTTCAAACACATCTGCTATGGCACGGATGCGTTCCCCCGACGCAGCCTTATCTGCCTCACCAAAATAGACCCCTTGCGTCACAAGTGGATTGAACACAATACTGTTCCCGTCGCGTTCTGAAGCAATCTTCATCATGGAATATACAAGATGTCCTATACCGATACGGTTTCCGATGATCTCTTCACTGTCTACGCCGTTCATCAAGCTCATGACGATGGTGTGTTCATCGGTTACTTTTGCGATATCTTCAAGGCTTGCTTCCAATGCGCCATATTTTACTGCTACTAAAAGCAGATCGACCCCACGGGCCTCTTCCGGTGTTTTCACATGAAGCGCCACCTGTGCATGGTTGATCATCAGGCCTTCTTTTTCAAGCCGTTCCTTCCGCTCTCCTTTTGCAATGATCCAAAGATCTTCTCCAAACTTTTCATTCAGTCCGTAAATAAAATAGCTTCCTACTGCTCCTGCTCCTAAAATTGCTACTGTCTCTATCTTTTTCATCTCAACTCTTTTTCTCCTTCTGAATTCTGAAATCGTTTCTTTCTTACATCTATCGTGTTTTCACCACATTTTAAATCCAGCTGTAATCCCCACCGGTCAGTGCAAGGCTTAAAAGTGTGTCCATTTTTTCTACATTTTCCCCTTCAATGACCTCTTTTAAAGCAGCTGCCTCGTGGATTTCCGGCATTTCTTCGTCCGGCCCTACCTCCATGTCAGGAGCTTCCCCACAATACGGGCATATGATTCGCGGCCCGATCTGAAGCGATAAAAAACGGCTGCCGCAGTCCTCACATTCATAAAATCCACAAAGTTTTGTTCCATCCGGTACAAAATACATATGACTATGTCCCCTTTCTAGTTTGCAATCCATATTACGTTACCTTGTGATCTATCTCTTTTATCTTAGGAATCCCATTACCGGCCTTTTCTGTTCACAAGTTATTTTTATCGCAGAAATCCCATTCCCATCCTTTTCATTTCATCGGTCATTCTGCTACTCTCATCCATTCTAAAATCCGCCGCTCTGTCAGCTTTTCCGCGGACGCCCCTAAAAACAAAGTGCTGTAAGAAGCTCCCGCACAGGCGAACCGGCAAGCATCCCTGACACTCTCTCCCCGCAGGATCCTGCTGATAAACAGGGCGGACATACAGTCTCCTGCTCCTGTGGTATCCACCGGGTCAACCTTAACTGCCGGCACTGTCCCGCAGAGTTCCCCAGAAGCAAACTCCTTCAACACAAATCCTCCAGCCGCAGATTCCCCGGTCGCATAATAGCAGCCCTCGCTTCCGCATTTTATGACCACACATTTTGCTCCGCAATTAAGGTATCTTTTTGCTGCCTCCTGCACGTTGGACGCACCGGTCATGGCTAGGGCATCATAAAGACTTGGCAAAAAGTAATCGATATAGGGAAGGAATGGGGTGATCCCCGGCAGTCCCTGCTTTAATTTGTCGAAACAATATATTCTGTCCTTACGCCCCGGGCCCGTAAGGAACTGCACAAAATACTCCCATTGGGATCCTGTCCCACACACGCTGCCAGAGCTGCATCCAATCCAAGATCCGCAAGGCGTATGCTTTGGTTTGCGGCATCCCCTCCCGTCTGGATCTGGATTGAATAGATCCTCTGTTTTTCTTCCCAGTGGTTTTTTGTCCTATGGGCCTTGCTGTAATATCCATCACAGCAGAACCAATACATAATACGTCCATAACTGATTCGCACTTATCTCCTTATTGACATTGTAAAACGAACCCTTCCGCACTTCTGTTCTAAAAGAACACATTCAAACATACGGAAGGGCTTTATCTGATTTCATTTTTAATTGATACTTTATATTTAACAGAACTCTGACTACTACTTAATGCGCCTTTATCAAGTGCTACATTCAGGCAATCCACACCGTCTTCATTGGTAGTAATATTGTAGTTATCACCACTAACTTTTACTTTGTTTACTGCCTGGAAATCTCCGTTGTTAATGCTCTTTTCCCAAATGTATGAAACTTCTTTGCCTTCTTCTTTTGCACCAGCAACTAACGTCTTCATCTTCTCAGTAAGTACCGGAATCAGATTACCAGTTCCTGTTAAATCATCCTGAATGCTCAATTCAGTTGGTGTATATACCAGATATACTGTCGGTGTCCCAGATGTCCATGGAGTCCACTCTGTATCAGCAGTATAACTTGTATCATTAAGATAGGAATATGTCCATGCACTATTATTCTGAACTGCTTTGATTAATTTTAATTCAGCATAATCTTCTGCATATATATATCCACCAATCTGAGCTTTTACAAATCCGTAACCACTGATATACGGCTCATAATCTGACAATCGAATGACTGTATCCTTAGTAGCTCTGACGCCAGATAATTCAGAAACATCTATCTCATTTCCATTGGTATTGACGCACTTTATATTAACTTTAGTGGTCTCCCCCTCCCCATTCGCCTGCTGTATTTTCTGGGTCCAGGTAATGGTAAATACGGAAAAGCTTCCTGTATTAAATTCTGCGTTCTGAATCTGACCATCATCTGTAGTCTTTACACTTGCCTGACCTTCCTGAGTCATGTTGACGATGTTCTGTACTTCGCCGTTTTCTTCTACGAAGTGCATTACAGAAACGCTAAGTTCTTTTGCTTCTGTATTTTCCTGACTTATTTCTTCTTCCTCTGCATCCATCTGTACTGCATCGGATTCTTTTACTTCTTCCGGAGCAGTTGCATTCTGGTATTCCATGGAAATCTTAACTTTTCCATCTTCCGGATTTATCTTTTCGCCTGCGCTGTTCAGGAAGTAGATATCGTATGCAAGGAAGCCTGCGATGGAATATTCTTCATTCTCAGCTTTTTCTTCAAGTCTGGCTGCTATATCTTCATACTGTTCATTATCGCTCTTAATAGGAGTTACAACAAACTGTGCATCTTCTGGAAGAACATCCTTTGCAGCTGTTGCAGTTACAACCACATTTTCGATTGTCTGAGAGTAGGTTACTTCGTCTTCGACCTGAACTTCTGCTTCTTCTTCATTTGCATCTTCGTTTTCTGTACCCTGCTCTTCAGTCTCAACGACTTCCGCCATATCGCTTCTTACATAAGCTTCTGCTTCTTCGTAGGAAACTTTGTACCAAGTGAATTCGTCTTCATCGGTTACTGTTTCAATAAGTGGGAGCTGAGTGTCTGTATCTACTGTTGCGATCACTTCTGCTTCTGTGGAAGGAGCTTTGCGAAGATTAACTTCGTCTGCGATGATGCGGATCATTTTGATCTGTTCCTGATCTGGTGCTTCTTCTCCGTTCTCTTCGGTATTTTCGGTGTTGGTGTCTGCATTAACTTCTTCGTTATTTACTTCACCGTTTTCTTCTTTATTCTCAGTGTTTTCATTATCATCTGCTGCCGGTGTGCTGCTCCATACAAATGTATATGCTGCGGTAGCTGCTGACTGGAAAGCTGCTTTTGTGAGCTGTCTGCTTTCGTTTGTTTCAACTGTAAGCTT
>JALFIB010000219.1 GCA_022776305.1 Lachnospiraceae bacterium | reverse complement strand
CTTCTTCTTCCTCTTTAGCTCCTACCACCAGCATATAGGGAACCTTGGCAAGACGTGCTTCACGGATCTTGTATCCGATCTTTTCTGCACGGGTATCCACGCTGGAACGGATCCCTTCTGCCTTTAACTGCTCGTTGACCTTCTCCGCATAATCCAGATATTTATCGGAGATCGCCAGTACACGTACCTGTTCCGGTGAAAGCCAGGTGGGGAATGCGCCTGCGAAATGCTCGATCAGGATACCGATAAACCGCTCAATGGAACCGAAGGCCACGCGATGAATCATGATGGGGCGGTGTTTCTCCCCGTCGGCACCGATGTACTCACAGTTAAACCGCTGGGGAAGCTGGAAATCAAGCTGAATGGTTCCGCACTGCCATGTTCTTCCGATGGAATCTTCCAGATGGAAATCAATCTTCGGTCCGTAAAATGCACCGTCTCCCTCATTTACAACGTAGTTAAGGCCAAGGTCATCCAATGCACTTCTAAGGCCGTCTGTTGCCAGTTCCCAATCCTCGTCGCTTCCCATGGAATTTTCCGGACGTGTAGAAAGCTCCACATGGTATTTAAATCCAAAAAGCTGGTATACTTCATCAATGAGTTTTACAACGCCTTTGATCTCACTGCGGATCTGTTCCGGCTCCATAAAGATATGGGCATCGTCCTGTGTAAAGCAGCGGACACGCATGAGGCCGTGAAGCTGTCCTGATTTCTCATGACGGTGCACAAGGCCAAGCTCTCCCATACGAAGCGGAAGGTCACGGTAGGATCTCGGTTCAGACTGGTATACGAGAATACTGCCCGGGCAGTTCATTGGCTTGATGGCAAAATCTGTATCATCGATCACAGTGGTGTACATATTTTCTTTGTAGTGGTCCCAATGGCCGGATGTCTCCCACAGCTGGCGGTTCAGCATGATCGGTGTGGAGATCTCCACATACCCTGCCTTTGTATGGATCTCTCTCCAGTAGTCCAGCAGTGTATTCTTCAGGATCATACCCTTCGGCAGGAAGAATGGGAATCCCGGTCCCTCATCGCGCATCATAAATAATCCAAGCTGTTTGCCCAGTTTTCTGTGGTCACGCTTCTTTGCCTCTTCCATTCTGGTGATGTATACATCAAGGTCAGCTTTTTTTGTAAAAGAGGTACCGTAAATTCTGGTAAGCATCTTATTCTTCTCGCTGCCTCTCCAGTATGCTCCGGCAAGGCTTGTGAGCTTGAATGCTTTTACCGGTTTTGTAGACATCAGGTGGGGGCCTGCGCAGAGATCCACAAACTCACCCTGCTGGTAAAAGCTGATCTCTGCGTCCTCCGGAAGGTCCTCGATCAGTTCTACTTTATACGGTTCTTCTTTTTCTTTGAAGAAAGCGATGGCTTCATCTCTCGGCTTTGTAAAACGTGTGATAGGGAGCGCTTCCTTTACAATCTTTTTCATTTCTTTTTCAATCTTTTCCAGATCATCTGCAGTCAGCGGAGTATCGCTGTCCACATCGTAATAAAACCCGTCCGCAATAGACGGTCCGATGGCCAGTTTTACATTCGGATACAGCCGTTTGATCGCCTGTGCCATAATGTGGGAAGTAGTGTGGCGGAACGCAGCAGCTCCCTCCGGGCTGTCAAAGGTAAGGATATTCAGCTCACAGTCCTGATCCAGAACAGTGCGCAGATCCACTGTCTCGCCGTTTACTTCACCGGCCGTAGCCACCCTTGCCAATCCTTCGCTGATATCCGCTGCAATGTCGATCACGGACATCGGCTGTGCATATTCTTTCTTTGATCCGTCTTTTAATGTAATGATCATCTTATTCCATCTCCTCTTCTTTCTGCTCACAATTTGTTTTTATATCCCATGTATTATTACTAAAAATACCAAATCCATTTTTCAGCGGTGAAGTGATCCAACCGATCAACACCCCAAGCAAAAGTACGTCTACCGTAAACAAACACTTCTCGCTGAGCGTCCAGTTTGCAAGAAAACATGTTTTCAATTTTTCTTTCATAAGGCTCCTTTCTTTTTTGCGCACATGACAAAAGCCCGCCCCGGCAGCCTATCTTGGCTGCAAGGGCGGGCAATCAATCATCACTCGCGGTTCCACCTTGCTTGTTTTACAGACTGTTCGTATATTCAGTCCGCATGTAAAACCACTCTTTTGGCTATAACGGTGCCGCCGGGCCGGATTGGGGCCACTCCGAGGTAGTTTTCAAATGGTTCCGCATAAAGGCTTTCCAGCTGCCGCCTTCTCTCTGGATGCTTCCGCAATTTACTCTTCTCATCTGCGTGTTTTCATATTTCTTTCGCTTTTTTCAGTATACCATTTTCGGATTTTTTGTCAAGCCATTAATAACAGATCCACGATCCGATTATGAGCCGTTAATGGCAGATCCTCGATCTGATCCACAGGCACACCCAATGTCTGCGGCGATGCATCAGCAATTTTTACAAAGCTTCCAGCTCATCGATCCAGATCCGCACGCTGGCATCACTTGGCATGCGCAGGTCTCCGCGAGGCGAAAGTGCCACGCTTCCCACTTTTGGTCCATCCGGAACACAGGAGCGCTTAAACTGCTGGGAGAAAAATCTCCAATAAAACTTTTTCAGCCATTTCAATATGGTTTCGTCATCATACACCCCGGCAAAGGCGCATTTGGCAACACGGTAGATCTTTGCAGGCCCATAACCGAAACGTAGGAGATAATATAAGAAGAAATCATGAAGTTCGTAGGGGCCTACCAGATCTTCTGTCTTCTGGGAGATCTTGCCGTCCTTAGGCGGAAGAAGCTCCGGGCTTACGGGCGTATCCAGCACATCGTACAAGATCTGGCTGATCTTTTCATCCTCGCAGGTATCTGCATAGTAACGCACCAGATGGCGCACCAGCGTCTTCGGTACCGAACAGTTCACCCCGTACATAGACATATGGTCTCCGTTGTAGGTCGCCCAGCCAAGGGCCAATTCTGACATATCTCCGGTGCCGATCACCAGACCGCCCTTTTTATTGGCAATATCCATCAGCACCTGCGTCCGTTCTCTTGCCTGACAGTTTTCATAAGTCACGTCATGGACAGAAGGATCCTGCCCGATATCGTGGAAATGAAGGTTCACTGCATCCCGGATATCCACCTCCAGAAGTTCCGCACCAAGGCGGCGCGTCAGTTCGCAGGCATTGTGATAGGTACGGTCTGTGGTGCCAAATCCCGGCATGGTCACAGCTGTCATCTGGCTACGTGGAAGCCCCAGCATATCATAAGCTTTCGTCATCACAAGAAGAGCCAGTGTAGAATCCAAGCCACCAGAAATGCCCACCACTGTATGCTTTGACCCGGTATGCTGAAGACGCTTTTTCAGCCCCATAGCCTGAATGGTCAGAATCTCCTCACAGCGCTTATCTCTGTCCGCCTTTCCTGACGGGACAAAGGGTGCCGGATCGAATTTCCGTGTCAAGACCGTGTCCTCGTCCTCAAGATAAAATTTTACTTTTTCGTAATTTTCCATTCCACCGGATTCAAAGGTAGTCATCCTGCGACGCTCTGCCCTCAGGCGGCTGATGTCGATCTCTGCCATCGCCATATCGCAGGTAAATCTGGGAGTCTCCGCCAGAATATGCCCATTTTCTGCAATGAGGTTGTGTCCGCTGAACACCAGATCCTGCGTTGACTCTCCTTCCCCAGCACTGGCATAGACGTAACCGCAGAGTAATCTTGCAGATTGTCCCGCGATCAGTGATTCCCGGTAAAGGTTTTTGCCTGTAGCCTCATCACTGGCAGACAAGTTCACGATCAGATCAGCCCCTGCCAGTGCATGGGAAACGCTGGGGGGAACGGGAGCCCAGAGGTCTTCACAGATCTCAGCTGCCACACAGAGCCCTTCCGGGATATCACAGCAGAATAACAAATTCATTCCAAAAGGCACCGGCATTCCCTCAAACTTTACCCATTCCACTTTTTCATTTCCAGATGTGAAATGGCGCTGCTCGTAAAATTCATTATAATTCGGAAGATAGCGCTTTGGTACAAGACCCAGGATCTTTCCGTTTTGGAGGGCAGCTGCCACATTGTAGAGCTTTCCGTCCTTTTCCCAGGGAAGTCCCACAAATACGAGGGCATCCTTTCCCTGCGTATGGCGCAGGACGTGGTGAAGTTCATGCTTTGCTTCCCGCAGCAATTTGTCCTGCCAAAACAGGTCCCCGCAAGTGTACCCTGTCATACAAAGCTCCGGGAACACAATGATCTTCGCTTTCTGTTCCAACGCCCGGTCCATCCCGCTGCAAATATGCGCTGCGTTATGCACGCAGTCAGCCACTTTAATCTCCGGCGTCACTGCCGCCACCTTGATAAATCCGTCTCTCATTTTCTTTCCATCCTTTATCCGGCTTTCCGGCCTGCTTTTTCTTTCTCTTTTCCGCTGCTGTTGTTACCCACTTTCCTACTATCTGGTAGTGTTTCTCTCAGCCATCCGCCACATTTTGTACAGCTATCTGCTGCTTTTTTTCAGCAGCTCCCTCAGTTCTTCTACCGTCACATGGTATTTTTTGTTGCAAAACTGGCAGCCCACCTCTATCGTCTCCCCTGCATCGATCATCTCCTGCAGGTCTTTCTTTCCAATACTGATCAGCGCCCGCTCAATTCTCTCTTTGGAACAGTCACAATGGTACTGTGTGGGAATCGTATCCATGATCTCAAGGCCAAATTCTCCCAAAAGCTCCTGAAGGATCTCCTCCGGTGTCATTCCCTGATCCAGCATGGATGTGACAGAAGTAACCTCACTTAATTTTTTCTCCAGCTTGTCGATCACTTCTTCTGATGTAAATGGCATCAGCTGGATAATGAAACCGCCGGCCTGTTTTACTGTATTATTTTTTTCCATGAGCACTCCAAGGCCTACAGAAGAAGGAACCTGCTCTGACACGGCAAAGTAATACGTCAGGTCATCACCGATCTCTCCCGTTTTCAGCTCACACTGACCCACATAAGGCTCTTTCATGCCCAAGTCTTTGATCACATTTAAAATACCGATGCCTATGGCGCCGCCCACATCAAGCTTTCCTTTCTCATTAGCGTGGATCATGACCTCCGGATTCTGCACGTATCCTTTCACATTTGCCTTGGAATCCGCTGTAACTGTAATTCCTCCGATGGGGCCGTTTCCCTTGATCTGAAGGGTCAGGATATCCTTTTCCCCCTTCATCATCGCCCCCATCATTGCTCCCGCAGTGAGCAATCGTCCCAATGCGGCAGTTGCCACAGGGCTTGTATTATGATAACTACGCGCCGTCTCCACCATATCCCGCGTTGTCGCGGCGAAAGCGCGGATCTGCTGGTCAGCTGCAGTAGCTCTTACAATATAATCCATCTCTTTCATCCTTTCCAATTCTTGCTCCGTTCATACGCTTCGCAATCAGATGTATGCATCATAACACAAAAAAGGCGCAGAAACAATATCCTGCCGCCTTTCTCAAGCTACGAAAGGACACCCACCATGCCAAGAAGGATCCCGGCTGCTGTCCCGCTCACATACAAAACCAGCGTGAGTATCAAGTTCGTTTTTTTGTTCCTGTTCTCCCTGTACAAGACAAGAAGCCCTGTGCCTGCACCGCAGAGAAGCCCAGAGAACAGAGCGCCGCTGCCAAGGATCCCTTCCAGAAACAACTCCGTGATCAGCACAGAGGCAGCACAGTTGGGGATCATACCCACAAGGGCTGCGATGGCTTCCTCCACCCCCGGAACCTTTAAGATCCCTTTGGATGCGCCGGCTACGCCGAACCATTCCATTCCAAATCCGATAGCCAGAGAAATCAAGAAAAGGAAGATGGCTGTCCGGACTGTATGATTCAAAGAAGAATACCAGATGCCGTGCTGTCCGCATCCACAGTGTTCATGCTCGCACATGTCCGGATGCTCCGGCATAGGCCTGCGCTTCCCGAACAACGATTCTGCCCCAAAGTCTACAAGGAAACCTACCAAAGCACCTACAACTACTTTCGTTGCCAGAATCTTTATCACCGTCTCAGCTGGGATACCCTCGGACACCATAATAGGAAGCATCTCATCTGAGGTAGATAAAAATACAGCGATCAAAGTTCCCGGCGACACCATGCCGCCTGCAAAGAGCCCTGCTGCTGCCGCTGAAAAACCACACTGGGGTATGATACCGATCAAGCTGCCAAGGAGTGGACCGGCTTTCCCGGCACGGTAGATCCATTCCTTCGTGCTTCTGCTCATCTTATGCTCCGCGTACTCCACCACAAGATAGGATAAAAACAAGAATGGCAGGAGCTTCAGGCAATCTAAAACACTATCAAATAAAATTTCCTGCATAAAAATATCACCTTTCTCTTCGTGCCAACCATCTTAACATAAAAAAACTTTTGCATCAATACGCAAAAAACTTTTCTTCCAAACAAAACACAGTAATTTCCTCATTTCAAAAGGGCAAAGCATAACGCCCTGCCCCTTTTTGTAAACCAATTCAAGTTTTATTCTTCTTTCAGGCCCTTTTCCTGTTCTGCCTGAATATCTTCAAACATAGACAGCATCGGCCTTATTTTCTTTCCTTTTAATTTCCTGTCCACATAGTTCTTTGTACACTTCATTACCTGAGGTGAAAGCACCAATACACCGATCAAGTTGGGGATCATCATCATACCGTTAAAGGTATCAGAGATATCCCAGGCAAGCTGTGCTTTGATCATGGCTCCCGCCAGCACAATGATGACGAAAACGATACGGTAAGGTGTAACGGATTTTGTACCGAACAAATACTCACATGCAGTTGCGCCGTAATGGCTCCAGCCAAGTACAGTAGAATATGCAAAGAGCAGGATGGCAAGTGCGATAAACCATGCACCCGGTTTTCCGAAGGTCTGGGAAAAGGCGTAGCTCATCAGGGAGTTTGACTCGATCTGCGCTGCTGCCTCTGAGAGCTGTCCGGTCACCAAGTCAACGGCACCTGAACTCAAAATAGTGAGGGCTGTCAGCGTACAAACAACGATGGTGTCTGCGAATACTTCGAAAATTCCCCACATACCCTGACGGACCGGCTCTTTTACATTGGAGCTGGAGTGTACCATAACGGAAGAACCGAGACCTGCCTCGTTTGAGAATACGCCTCGTTTCATACCCATCTGCATAGCCAGCGCAATACCGGAACCTACTAC
>JALFIB010000217.1 GCA_022776305.1 Lachnospiraceae bacterium | reverse complement strand
CATATTTCCAAGCTTCCCGATATTGATATTCCGGAAGGCATTTCGGTGACTTCTCGGCTGGAAGAAGCGGTGTCTGATAAAGAAGTTTTAGTTTTAGTAGTACCATCAAATTGCGTGCGAGAGACTTCGGAAAAAATGAAGTCATATGTTCCGGCAGGAACTGTTATTGTCAGCGCTTCAAAGGGAATCGAAGAGAGCACGCTGATGACCATGACAGATATCATTGACGAAGTGGTTCCGCAGTCGAAATCAGCTGTTTTGTCCGGACCAAGCCATGCAGAGGAAGTAGCGAAAAGCCTTCCCACTGCATGTGTGATCGGGGCGAAGACAGAGGAGACGGCGAGACGCCTGCAGAAACTATTTATGAGCCCTGTCTTCCGTGTTTACATCAGCTCAGACATGCTTGGGATCGAGCTGGGAGGAGCATTGAAAAATGTGATCGCCCTTGCAGCAGGTATTGCAGATGGGATGGGTTACGGAGATAATGCCAAGGCTGCGCTTATAACAAGAGGAATGGTGGAGATCGGCCGTCTGGGTATCAAAATGGGCGGAAATCTCGAGACGTTTTCAGGACTTACGGGGATCGGGGACTTGATCGTTACTTGCGCCAGTATGCACAGCCGCAACAGGCGTGCAGGGATCCTTCTCGGACAGGGATATTCCATGGAAGAGGCCTTAAAGGAAGTGAACATGGTGGTAGAAGGTGTGTACTCCGCCAAATCAGCTATGAAGCTTTCCAGAAAGTACCATGCGGAGCTGCCTATTATCGAGCAGGTTAACAAGATCTTGTTTGAAGGGAAAAATCCGAAAGAGACGGTGGCAGAATTGATGCTGCGGGATAATAAGCTTGAGAATTCACTGATTCCCTGGCCGGAAAGTATGTAGTTTATTTAACAATTAGAGTGAAAAATAAAAAAAGTAAAATGCTGTAGTTACATGTACAATATGGAAACTGCAGCATTTTTTTGTTTAATTCGAAAAAGTTCTAAAAAAAGTACATACCGCTTGTTGTGAATATAAACAAGATATGCTATAATACAACCAAATGTCATAGAATGTTTTGACATGTGAAAAAAATAACAAACAATTGCGGAAAGGAGACTGGCAATGCATTTGATTCACGATGAGAACGGAAATCCCTGCCCTCATTCCCATGATCATGAACATCCGCATACCCACACCTATGAGCATACTCATGCACACAGCCATGAGCATGGCCATGAAGAGGAACACAACCATACCCATGGACATGACCATGCAGGATGTGACAGTGGCTGCAGCGGCTGCGGTGCACATACACATGATGAGCCCCAAGGCGATAAGATGACTGCGCTTCTGGACTATATGCTCAAGCACAATGAGCATCATGCGGCAGAGCTTGACCAGGTAGCGGAAAAGCTTCGTCAGGAAGGAAAGACGGCTGCGGCAGAACAGATCAAAAAAGCAGTAGATGAATTCCAAAAAGGTAATTTGTATTTAAGCTTAGCCCTTGCATCTGTGAAAGAAGGGTAAGATACGATATTTTATGCAGAGGAGGTGGCGTTATGTGTCTGTCAACTGCATATAAGACAACGGATCCTGACTGCATTCTTATGGAGTATGTCAGCAGGATCGATGTAGATGGAGATAAGATCACTCTGACGGATGTGATAGGCGAGCAGAAGGTAATTGAAGGCAAGCTTGTCATGGTCGATCTGACAGGGGGGATTGTAAAGATCAGCTGCTGATCTGTATGGCATGCCGGACTGTTATTAAGTAACGGACGGCAGGTAAAGGCTTTACAGGCAGCCAATGAAAGCGGAGGTAACAAGTGCGATGGCTCAAATAAAGTTTTCAACCATGATGAAAGAAAAACAGCTTCTTTCTTTTGAGCTTTTTCCGCCAAAGACAGATAAGGGCATGGAAAACCTGCCTGTTACTATAGAACACCTCTGTGAATTCAGGCCGGAGTACATTTCTTGTACGTACGGTGCTGGGGGAGCAAACGTCGGAAGGAATATGGACGTTTGCAAGATGATCCAAAATGCAGGCACGATACCTGTCACACATTTTACCTGTATCGGTAATACGCGAGAGGGGATCAGGGATCAGCTTAAAATGTACCTTGACCATGGCATCGACCATATGCTGGCCCTTCGCGGAGACCTTCCCTTTGGTTGGACAGGTACTGGCGGTGATTTTAAATATGCTACGGATCTTGTGGCTTTTGTTCGCAAGGAGTTTGGAGATAAGTTTGAGATCGCTGTTGGAGGTTCACCGGAAGGACATATCGCAAGCCGCAGCTTTGAAACAGATATTGCTGTTCTGAAGCAGAAGCAGGACAATGGTGCAGATTACGTTATGACCCAGCTTTGCTGGGACATGGAACAGTTCAAACGCTGGCTTGATGCCATAAGGAAAGCCGGCGTTACATTACCGGTAGACGTGGGGGTTATGCCGATCCTTGACGAAGCGGCCACCATCAACATGGCACTTTCACGGAATGCCTGTGTGATGCCCCGGGAACTCTGCAAAATCATATCAAAGAATTGGATTTTTCCGAATCCCTTTGAAAAGGATCCCTTTGATGTGGCAGCTGAGCAGAAAAGGGCTGATTTTAAGAAAGCCGGTATGGAGTACACCATCAGGCAGATTGATGAGTACCGTGCCCTCGGCGTAAATGGTATTCATTTGTATGTATTGAATAAATGGAAAGATGTAACAGAAATCATAAATGAGTCCGGGATACGGACTATCGTATAGCGAAAAGGATTCAGATAGTTCTTTCGTTGTACAGGCAGTAAATGTGCATAGAACTTAGCAAGGAGGCTCACATGGCGCACATAATAGCAGTTGCAGGTAAAGGCGGAGTCGGTAAGACAACGCTTTCAGGTATGCTGATCCAGAGCATGTGTAAAATGGGAAAACGCCCGGTTTTGGCAGTAGATGCGGATGCAAATTCAAATCTCAACGAGGTGCTCGGTGTTGAAGTAGAAATGACATTGGGTGACGTGAGGGAGGAGATTGCAAGGGCTGAGAATAGTCTGAATAATCCTATTCCGGCCAGTATGTCAAAAGCAGATTATGCGGAGATCATGTTTCAGCGATGCCTGATAGAGGATGATGATTTTGATCTTTTAGTTATGGGAAGGACTCAGGGAAAAGGATGTTACTGTTTTGTTAACGGCCTTCTCCAATCCCAGCTCCAGAAGCTGGTACCAAATTATAAATACATGGTAGTGGACAATGAAGCCGGCATGGAGCATATCAGCCGGGGCATTCTCCCGAAGGTTGATACGATCATTCTGGTCAGTGACTGTTCCAGAAGAGGAGTACAGGCAGCAGGAAGGATTGCGGAGCTGACAAGAGAATGTGACATGAAGCCTAAGACCATGGGGCTGATCGTGAACCGCGCACCGGGCGGAAAGCTCAATCAGGGTACGATGGAGGAAATCGAGAAACAGGGACTTACACTTCTCGGTGTAGTACCCCATGACGATCAGGTCTATGAATATGACTGTGATGGAAAGCCCACGGTCAACCTTCCGGATGACTCACCGGTCCGCGTGGCTTTAAATGAAATTATTAAAAAACTTGCTTTGTAAAATCTTTCCGGCAGATTCTTGGCCGGAAAGAATGAAACAAATAGATTTACCCATTTAAAAAATAATGTACAAGGAGGTTAAAAATGGGAGACTTTAAATTAACAACAGTTGAAGAGTTTGAAGCGGGTACAGCTAGACTTCTGGAAACAGGAGCAAAAGTTGGCGCAGATGCGTGGCAGTTCCGTGTAAAAAACCAGACGCCGCACTGCAAATTTGGTGAGCAGGGTATCTGCTGTAGGATCTGTTCTATGGGTCCTTGCCGTATCACTCCGAAGGCTCCGAGAGGAATCTGCGGTTGTGATGCTCACGGTATCGTAGGCCGTAACTACCTGAAATTCACAGCTGGCGGAGCAGCTACACATTCCGACCACGGCCGTGAGATCTGCCACACACTGTATTGCACAGCACCGGATGGAGCTTACAAGGTAAAAGATCCTGAGAAGCTGATCCGCATCGCAAAAGAGTGGGGCGTAGAGACAGAAGGAAAAGATATTTACGATCTGGCTCATGAGGTGGCTTTCCTTGGTATGAGCGAGTATGGTAAAGTATTCGGCAACCAGAACTTCCTGAAGAGAGCTCCGCAGCACACACAGGATATCTGGCAGAGAGAAGAAATCGCACCGCGTGCTATCGACCGCGAGGTATCATGTTCCTTACATATGTCCCATATGGGATGTTCTTCCAAACCGGAAGCACTGATCCGTCAGGCTCTCCGTGCAGGACTTTCTGATGGATGGGGCGGTTCCATGGCAGGTACAGAGTTCTCAGACGTTCTGTTTGGTACTCCGATGCCAATAGAGACAGAAGCAAACCTTGGCGTTATGAATGCTGACAACGTAAACATCGTTGTTCACGGACATGACCCGTCACTTTCTGAAATGATCTGTGAATATGCAGATGATCCGGAAATGATCGCTTATGCAAAAGAGATGGGAGCAAAGGGAATTACCGTTTCAGGTGTTTGCTGTACTTCAAACGAAGTCGCAATGCGCCGTGGTATCCCGATGGCAGGTAACTTCCTGCAGCAGGAGAACGTTGTACTGACAGGTGCCTGCGAGGCAATCGTTGTAGACGTACAGTGCATCTTCCCGGCACTTGGGCCTCTGTCCAAATGCTTCCATACAAAATTCGTTACAACTTCACCGATTGCACAGATGCCGGATTCTGAATTTATCCGCTTCTCACCGGAGAATGCAGCAGAAAATGCAAAATCTATCGTAAAGATGGCAATCGAAAACTTCAAGAACAGAAAACCGGAACTGGTACATATCCCGGATATGAAAGCAAAAGCAACCGTTGGTTATTCTGTAGAAGCAATCGTAAAAACTCTGGATGGAGTTACCAACAGCCAGGTTGACGAAACCGGAACAACAAAACCACTTCTGGAATGTATTACTTCCGGTGTTATCCGTGGTGCCGTTGCTATGGTTGGATGTAACAATCCGAAGATCCGTCCTGACTATGCACATATCGAGCTGATGAAGAAACTGATCGCAAACGATATCGTTGTTATCGCTTCCGGATGTTCCGCACAGGCAGCAGCAAAAGCCGGTCTGATGGACAAATCCGCAAAAGATATCTGTGGTGCAGGTTTGAAACGTGTATGTGAACTGGCTGATATCCCGCCGGTACTGCATATGGGATCCTGTGTAGATATCTCCCGTATGATGATCCTGGCAGCTGAACTTGCTAAAGATTCCGGTCTGCAGATCAATCAGCTTCCTGTAGTTGGATGTGCTCCTGAATGGATGTC
>JALFIB010000216.1 GCA_022776305.1 Lachnospiraceae bacterium | reverse complement strand
CCGATAATGGCAGAGCGCAGATGGCCCACATGAAGGGGCTTTGCCACATTCGGTCCGCCGTAGTCGATTATGATGGTCTTTGGCTCCTTTGCCTCTTCCACGGAAAGCTTTTCCTCTGCCTGCATCTTAAGCAGGTAATCTGCCAAAAAGCTTCCGGATATTTTCATATTGATAAAACCGGGATTTACAGCACTCACTTCTTCAAAAACAGGATTATCCTGCAGCTTGGCTGCCACATCCTGAGCGATCATAATAGGCGCCTTCTTGTACACTTTCTTTGCTGCCATAGCGCCGTTACACTGGTATTCACACAGGTCCGGCCGGTTGGAGATCCCCGTCCGTCCGTAGCTTGCGTCGTAACCGCATGATGCAAAAGCGTTCATAACCTCCTGACTGATCAAATCCAGAATCTTTTTCATTCTCTTATCCATCCTTTTCATAACCTGATTACTTCATTTCGGAATTCTTAGTATAGCACAGAAATTTCAATACCTACAATCCCTTTTTCCCCACTTTTTTAAGAATACAAAAAAAATACAAAAGAATACAAGAGTAAGAGGCAAAATCTCCCATAGATAGGCGCAGTAAAACCCCACAGCGCAAAACTTGTCCCTAAAACCGAATGCCGATGTACACAATACGAAGACTGCACCCCACCAGACCCACTCCTGAAAGGGCCACATAGAAAAGAAAGTACCAAGTTTTTGGCCTATCCCTGCAAAATCCGGCAGTTCCCCGCCCAGCTTTCCTGTGCACCACCATATACGCAGATAAGCCTTCCTCATATAGAAAAATGAATTGAATGCGGAAGAAATGAGAAAAGGAAGGAAAAATATATCATAGCGGCCCAATCCTTTCCCATAACCGAAACAGGCACTTAGGACCTCTGCCGACAATCGGATCATCACAGGTACCTGAGCCATAAAAAAGAAGAGAAGAGCCCCATACATGGCAAAAACAGCCTTTATTTCCCATTTATAAAGTACCGTATGGAAAAATGTGTCCTCTGCCCACATCCATCGCTCACATAATCCCAGCGCAAATGCCCCCAACAGGCAGGAAAATACAAAAACCCCAAGGGCTCTCCCCTGCCAGACCCCATTGATCAGCAGTGGGAGCATAATACAAAGCTTCGCTAAGTTTTCTGCCAGCACAAGGGCATTCACCTGTCTGGAAGTGATTCTGGAACCCATAAAAAACTCCTTTCCTTTTGCTCCGGATTGCTTTCTATATCATAGGAGGGAATTTTCACGCTTCATCATGACAAGGTCTTTTCTGTAACGTAAAAATACAGACACCACAGGAAATCCCATAGGTATCCTTTAGTGTCTGCATTCTTCTTTTCTTTATTCACATTCTTTTTCCTGTTCTTCTGCTCTCCTGTCCTGTTCTTGCCATCCTGCCCTACTCTTTGGCATTGATGGTATCGATGATATGGTTTTTCTGCCGCTCAATATGGCAGCTGATAGCTTCCAACGCCTTTTTCTCATCCCTCTGCTCCAAGGCATGAAGGATCTCTTCATGTTCTTTTACCAACAAGCTGTGGGACTGGCGGTCTTTTAAGTACTCCATCCGGTACCGGTACATCTGCTCTCTTAAGTTATTTAAGATCTGCACCAGCCTGCCATTTCCTGTGGCAGCATAGATCGCCTCATGGAATTTCATATCCGCCTGGGCACAGGCACCCACATCATCTCCATACAATGTCTGCCGGAATTCCTCCGCCAGAATATAAAGCTGGGACAGCTGCTCGGGCGTGATCTGCCTGCACGCATGCTTCACTGCCAATTCTTCCAGTGCCATGCGCACTTCCAAAACATCCTCCAGGTCAGAGATGGTGATCTCCGCCACCACTGCTCCTTTGCGGGGGATCATCAAAACCAATCCCTCCAGCTCCAGCTTCCGGATTGCCTCCCTTACAGGCGTCCTGCTGACTCCCAGCTTTTGAGCCAGATGGATCTCCATCAAACGCTCTCCCGGCTTTAATTCTCCTCGTAAAATTGCCTGCCGCAGTGTCTGGAATACAACATCCCGCAGCGGCAGATATTCATTCATCTGTAACTGAAAATTTTCAACCATGTAACCCTCCCCGCCGCATCAGCAGCTTCTTTATCCCTTGTACCATACGTTCCGCTTCTGCTACACAGACGCGTTATTATTATGGAAAAACTTTGTCAAAAATACCTGCTTTGCCATACCATTGCCATTTAAGGATTCATATGCTGCCTTTGCTTTTTGTTCCTCATCAAATAATCCAAAGACTGTAGGGCCACTTCCGCTCATCATGGCACCAACTGCCCCGCAGTCCATCATACACTTTTTGATATCGCTGATCACAGGATACTGCGGGATGGTGACCGTCTCCAGCACATTTCCCATCAAAGAAGCCATCTGGTGAAGGTCCCCTGCCCGGATGGCCTGCACCTGCGCGTCAATATCGGGATGGGATTCCAGCTGGCCGGCCTTCAGATTCCCATAAACAAAAGCAGTAGAAACGTGGATGGGCGGTTTGGCAAGCACCACAAAGGCGTCAGGGGCATCCGGCAGACGTGTCAGGACATCACCGATCCCTTCTGCAAGTGCCGTTCCCCGCATAATACAGTAAGGGACATCAGCTCCTATTTTCACACCGCGCTCCATCAGGTCCTTCTTGGAAAGCCCCAGCTGGAACATCCTGTTTACACCTACCAGTACTGCAGCTGCATCTGAGCTTCCCCCTGCCAGGCCTGCTGCCACAGGAATACATTTTTTCAGTGATATAGTAACTCCCTGCCGGATCTCAAACTCATCCATCAGCAGCTTTGCCGCTTTGTATACAAGATTATCTTCCCCGGTGGGCAAAAAATTTAAATTTGTACTGACTCGTATGGAACGCTCTTCTGTCTTCACAAGCTCAATCTGGTCATACAGGTAAACGGACTGCATGATCATGCGCAGGTCATGGTAACCATCCTCACGCTTCCTCACCACGTCCAGCCCCAGATTGATTTTCGCCATCGCTTTCAGCCTTAATTCATCCATTTCTGTACTCTCCTGTACTTTGTATACAATCTATTGTTATTTTACCTTTCCCGCGAATCCCTGTCAATGAAAGAAAGGGATGTTTTTCATTTTTATGAAATCTGCCGAACCATGGTCTTCATCAGGATCAGACAGTCTCCTTTCTTTATTTCCTCTGATTCCAGACCATTCATTTCCGCAATCTGCTGCGGTGTCATATAATACTGTTTTGCAATGTCCCACAAACTTTCCTGCCCCTGTACAATGTATGCTGTGATGCCGGGAATTGCTTCGAGGCGCTCCGGCTCATACTCTTTTTCTGAAATCTCATGGATACACTGCTGCTTGTGGGTGCGTGCCACAAAAAGGTGCAGTCCGATGGTCACTTTCACCTCTATCTCCTCACTGTCCGCCATCGTGGCCAGCAGCTGCTCCATATCCGCAGTAAGGGAATAGCGGCACCGGTTATCGATCTGCGGCACCTCCGCGAGATGGGTAAAGGGGATGGTTCCGTCCAGCACTGCAAAAGGCATGGTATCATCTGAGGAAATATACATGATGGAAACCACCACCGCCCCTTCGATCCGGATCCCCTCCGGTACCACCTGCGTCTTGTCTATTTTAATGCTTCCGTTGCTGTGGCAGATCTGTAGGATACGCGGCTTTGCCCCCTGTATCCGGATCCTGCCGGAGGCTTTGCATTTTGACTCATTTTTCATCACAAGGCTTTCATAGGTCTCCTGACTGGTGAGAAGGCCCAGATCTTTTTCCGGAGAGTAAACATCCTCCAGAATCTCCGCTTCTTCCGTGCCGTAAAGACGAATCTCAAATTCCACGATCCCTTCCAGATGGAACAGCCGCATTTCCCCGTCCGTGTCTTCTTTTACAGTGAGTTCAGGCTGTACCAGTGAGATCTCCATATCGGGCACAAGGTCTTCCTTACATCCGCTGCATTCAATTTTTCCCTCAAAAGGCACAAGCTGTTCCTGCCACTGCACAGTTTGGGATTCATCCTCAGTCCTGTAGAGCACAAAGAGAAACACATTTCCTTTTGCAAGAAAATGGCCGTCCCGAAGCTGGACCTGACATCCCCGAAGCTGGACGCTGTCCCACAATATTTCTTGTATATTAGGCTTGTTCGCAGGAATCTGCACTTCCTCCTTTAATCGGAGAATATCTTTTTTCTGAACCTCCAGCTGCATCAGCTCCAGCTTCTTTTTGCGCTCGCAAAGAAGGATCTTGGACTGTGTCTCCACAGCAGCTGACATATCGTAGATCTCATCCACAGACGCGGAAAAACTCAGCAATCCGCGGATAGCCAGTTTTCTTGAATTGATCAGGGTAACGTTCAAGTCCTCCGTCTCATACCGGATCCTCACATTGTCCCCCGGTTCCAGTCCTTCCATGGCTATGGTCTCATCAAAGCTGAGTTTCGTATCCAGCCTATGGATCTGCCGCTCCTTTGTATCATCTAAATACAGGATACCCACTTCCATAAATCCGTCTACAAACAACTTCCCGCTCTCGGCCCTCGTGTGCTCCAATGTCACCTGCTCCCTGCTCTGGATGATCATCTGCACATCCGGCCTGACGTCCGGCACATTGAAATCCTCATCAAGGGTGATCTGCGTACCTGCCTGCTTCGCCTGCCTGCACATATGTATATTTTTCATTAAAAGTTCCATACGCTCCCGCCTTTCTATTTTCTTTCTTGATCACTTTCCTGCCAGTCCCCTTCCTAAGCAAGCCGGTTTACTGGATCTGTACTTCTTTGTCCCTTTTTTCGATCTTTACCGCTAAAAACGGATAGGAAGAATCCTCTGCCAGCTTCTTCTGGCCGGAAGGGCCGATCAGGCGCGTATCAAGCAAAATGCTTTCCTCATCCTCTGTACACTGCACCACTTCAATACTGTAACCACCTGTTTTCTGCTGTCCGTATCCACGGACCAGATACATCGCATCCCCATCCGTGTAAGTCATCCGGATCTCATCCTTTTTGTTTTCTTCTATGATTTTTAAAAGCTCCTTAGGAAGCTTTCTCACATCCATGACTGTGTAATCTACTTCTTTCCTATCGCTTTCCTTTTCATTTTCTGCCCTGCCGCAGCCCCACAAAGCGGCGAAAAATACAGCCAAAAACAGCAATAAAATCCCGCATTTTTTCATCCCGGCACCAATCCATCCTTTTCTATCATTGTTATTTCACAGGCCGCAGAAATATGACGCAAAAAAAAATAAATCATTGTCACGGAACATCTCTTTCGGTATAATAAAGACTATTGGAAGAAACTCATCGGAGGAAAACACAAATGAACACTGTACAGACAGCTATGGAATCTGAATTAACAGAAAAAAAGAAAAAAAGCCGTGTTTCAGGCATCCTTGTGCACCCCACTTCCTTCCCGTCCCCTTATGGGATCGGCGACATGGGACCGGGTGCTTACGATTTTATTGATTTTCTCGAAAAATCCGGCCAGCATCTCTGGCAGGTGCTGCCCCTCGGCCCTACCGGTTTCGGTGACTCCCCATATCAAGGGTTCTCTGCTTTTGCCGGGCAGCCTCTCATCATCAGCCCTGACAAGCTGATGGAGCTGAACCTGCTGACAAAGGAAGATGTGGAGGATATGCCTGAGTGGGATGATACAAAAGTAGATTATGGCCCCGCCATCGCATACAAAACATCTCTTTTGAGAAAAGCCTGGGAAGCTTTTTCCCACACGCCGGACAAGACTCTTTTAGAACAATTTGACGCATTTTGCGAAGAAGAAAAAGACTGGCTGGATGACTACGCCCTTTTCATGGCCTGCAAAGACTACCATGAGGGAAGATGCTGGCTGGACTGGGAGGAAGAGATCGCAATGCCCACGCCAAAAGTGAAAAAGCTCTGGCGTGAAAAGCTTGCAGATGAGATCAATTACTATAATTTTATCCAGTTTATTTTCCAGAAACAGTGGACCGAGCTGAGGGAATACGCACATGAGCATGAGGTGGAGATCATCGGGGATATTCCCATCTTTGTGGCCCTTGACAGTGCTGATGTATGGAGCGGGAAGAAGCTGTTCCAGCTGGATTCCAAAGGTTACCCCACCAGTGTTGCGGGAGTCCCGCCAGATTATTTCAGCGAGACGGGACAGCTCTGGGGAAATCCCCTTTATGACTGGGATTACCATAAGGAGACTTCTTACGCCTGGTGGATCCGCCGTATTAAGCGGCAGCTGACGCTGACGGATTACCTGCGCATCGACCATTTCCGTGGATTTGAAGCGTACTGGTCCGTTCCCGCCGGTGAGGAGACTGCAATAAACGGTGCCTGGGTCAAGGGCCCCTGTGAAGACCTTTTCCTTGCCATCGAAAAAGAGCTGGGTAAGGATCTTCCCATCTTTGCTGAAGATCTGGGAATCATCACTGCAGAAGTGGAACATCTCCGTGACCAGTTCGGATTTCCCGGCATGAAAGTGCTCCAGTTCGGATTCGGGGATATGAATGATACCAATTACATCCCCCATTTTTACACCACCCCAAACTGCATCTGCTATACAGGCACACACGATAATGATACGACCATGGGATGGTATGCGCAGCAGCCGGAGATCGTCCGTGACCGCATCCGCCGTTACGGCAATACAGACGGCAACTGTGTCAGCCTCGACTTCATCCGTTTCTGTATGGGAAGCATCGCCCGCTACGCGATTTTCCCCATTCAGGACCTTCTTGTGCTGGGAAGTGAAGCCCGCATGAATACCCCAGGTGTTGCCGCTGCCAACTGGGCATTCCGCTACACAAAGGACGCCCTGACAGAGGAGCGCTCCTCGTGGCTGCTTACCACCACACGGCTCTATAACAGGTAAAACGGTCCTCTCTGGCCGTATTTTAAGGATCAGGTGATAATTATGATTCGCATTATTTTAATTGCGGTTTTTGTAGTCAGTTTTCTTATTTTATCCATTCCTTTGTTCTTCATTGAATGGATCATAGGGAAATTCAATCCCTCACTGAGGGACATCAGTTCCCTGCGCATTGTGCAGTGGGCATTTAAGGTGGTCATCTTGCTGTCCGGTGTGAAGCTCACCGTCATCGGGGAAGAAAATATCCCAAAGGATACAGCGGTGCTCTTTATCGGCAACCACCGCAGCTATTTTGATATCGTCCTCACTTATGCCAGATGCCGAGGCCTGACGGGATACGTGGCGAAAAAAGAAATGCTGAAGATCCCGCTCTTGTCCAGATGGATGAAATTCCTGCACTGCCTGTTTCTGGACCGCTCTGATGTCCGGGAAGGGCTTAAGACCATCCTTACTGCCATTGACAAGGTCAAGAGCGGTATCTCCATTATGATCTTTCCGGAGGGTACCAGGAATAAAAATGAAAGCGAGCTTGACCTGCTCCCCTTCCATGAAGGATCTTTTAAGATTGCCACAAAATCAGGATGCCCCATTATTCCTGTATCCATCAACAATTCATCCGCCCTTTTTGAAGACCACCTTCCCTATGTAAAGAAGGCCCCGGTGATCATTGAATACGGAGAACCCATCTATGTAAAGGAACTGCCCAAAGAGCAGCAAAAGTTTGTGGGACGTTATGTACAGGATATTATTGTGGAAACATTAAAGAAAAATAAATCTGCCCTGACAGAATCATAGAAAGACGTTTTTCATGACGCTATGGCCAAAAATGCCGCACCTGCAACTGGACCAAGTCCCGGGCAAGTGCGGCATTTCTATGCTTCATATTTTAACTTCACTTTTGTGCTTCACTTTTACACTTCATGCTTTAGCTATACACTTTATGATTCGCTTTTTTACTCCTCCGTTATTTCAGCAGCAGCTTTTTCATATTCACCCAAAATAATATTCTGGATCTTTTCTCTGGTCACTGAGTTGATGGGGTGTGCAATATCGCGGTACTCCCCGTCTGCTGCTTTGCGGCTGGGCATTGCGATGAACAGCCCCTTTTCGCCTTCAATCACCTTGATGTCATGTACCACAAACTCATCATCCAATGTGATAGAAACAACTGCTTTCATTTTTCCTTCTTTTGCGACTTTTCTTACTCTTACGTCTGTAATGGTCATTTGTCTGTCCCCCGTAGTTCCATTTTTTCTCTCTTTTATTTCATTTTTCTTACTTGATTCGGATCAAGCGGTTATTCGCAATCCGCTTCTCTACTTGCTCATAACCGAATAACTGATTAGGTTAAAGAACGTACCGTTCGTTTGATTCTATGACGATCTTCACTCCGCCTTCGCCAACGTATCGGGAGTTTGCACGGATCGTATCCCTGCTTTCCACGATACAGTTCTCAATATAAACATTGTCACCTAAATAGACATCATTCAGAATAACTGAATTTTTGATGACACAGTTCTCGCCTACAAATACTTTTTTGAAAATCACGGAATTTTCTATGTAACCGTTGATAATACATCCATTTGCCACAAGGCAGTTCTTTACCTTGCTGCCCGGATTGTATTTTGCGGGAGGATTGTCATCTACTTTTGAGTGAACATCCGGATATTCCCTGAAGAAATAATCCCGGACTTCTTTTTTCAGGAAATCCATATTGGTCTGGTAATAAGACTCCACAGAAGCGATATTGCTCCAGTACTCCTGCAGCTTATAGCCGTAAATGCGTTTCACATCTTTGTAGCGGATCAAAACGTCCTTTACAAAATCATGGCGTCCTTCTTCGATGGATTTCTCGATCAGCTCGATGAGCTGGCGCCTGCGGATCACATAAATACCACAGGAAATGGTGTGGGAGGATGCTGCCATGGGCTTCTCATCAAACTGGATGACCCTGCCGTCATCGTTCATCTTTAACAGTCCAAACCTTGTCACATCTTCCGTAGACGGAACGTCTTTGCATACCACTGTAATGTCTGCTTTTTTCGCAATGTGGTATTCCAACACCTTTGCATAATCCAGCTTGTACACTCCGTCTCCGGAAGCGATCACTACGTACGGTTCATGGCACTGTTTCAGGAAATCAAGGTTCTGGTGGATGGCATCAGCCGTACCTCTGTACCAGAAATCATTGTCTGATGTGACCATGGGCGGGAATACAAATAATCCGCCTTGTTTTCTGCCGAAATTCCACCATTTTGACGAACTCAGATGCTGGTTTAAAGATCTGGAATTATACTGCGTCAGCACCGCAACCTTTTGGATGTTGGAGTTTGACATGCTGCTCAGGGCAAAATCGATACTGCGGAAGCTGCCGGCAATGGGCATGGCAGCGATGGCCCTTTTATTGGATAATTCTTTCATTCTGAAGCTGTTTCCACCAGCTAAAATCATACCTACTGCTCTCACTGCACGTCACCTGCCTTATCTAATATCTCTCCGCTTGCCAGTATGCCATCCGGGTAGTCTTCCGGCACGGTCACGCCGGTCACTGCCGTATTCTTTCCAATCTGCACATCCGGCGGGATCACTGCATTTTCTCCGATCACAGCAAGCCCAAATGCGTATACAGCAGGCTTTACTTTGTTTGGAACCTCCTCGCCTACCCCAAGCTGGGCGCGCTCGCCGATCACAGCATTTTCCGCCACGATGGATTTATTGATTACTGCACCTGCTTTGATGACTGTATTCTGCATAATAATGGAATCACGGACTACAGCCCCCTCTTCGATCACAACCCCGCATCCGATGATGGAGCTGTAAACTTCTCCGTATATCTCAGTGCCGTCTCCCACCAAGCTTTTCTCAATGACGGCATCTGCCGATACGTACTGTGGAGGCAGGATATCATTCTTCGTGTAGATCTTCCAGAACTCTTCATAGAGGTTGAACTCAGGAATGATATCGATCAATTCCATGTTTGCTTCCCAGTAGGATCCCAGTGTTCCTACGTCTTTCCAGTAGCCATTGTACTCATAAGCCACCAGCGTCTCCCCTTTTTCGTGGCAGTAGGGGATCACATGTTTTCCGAAATCACAGTTGCTCTGGTCCTGCAAAGTGATCAAGGCCTCTTTTAAGGCCTGCCAGGTGAATATGTAAATACCCATGGATGCCAGATTGCTCTTTGGCTCCTTTGGTTTTTCCTGAAATTCAAGGATCTTTCCGTTGTCATCTGCCACAACAATGCCAAAGCGGCTGGCTTCCTCCATGGGAACCGGCATAACCGCAATACTCACGTCAGCGCCGTGGGCTTTGTGGAAATCAAGCATCACTTCGTAGTCCATTTTATAAATATGATCTCCTGACAAGATCAACACGTAATCAGGGTTAAACGACTCCATATAAGCCAGATTCTGGTAAATGGCATTTGCCGTACCGGTATACCATTCTGTCTTCCCTACTTTTTCATAGGGTGGAAGTACGGAAACTCCGCCAACATTCTTATCGAGATCCCACGGGATACCAATGCCGATATGGGTATTCAGCCGTAAAGGCTGGTACTGTGTCAGAACACCCACCGTATCAATACCTGAGTTAATGCAGTTGCTCAAGGGGAAGTCGATAATGCGATATTTGCCGCCGAAGGCAACAGCAGGCTTTGCAACCTTTGCTGTCAGTACGCCGAGACGGCTTCCTTGTCCGCCTGCTAAAAGCATAGCTATCATTTCTTTTTTTATCACGCTATCACCTCTTGCTGTTTAGTAATTTAACTCATTATAGCACAGCTTATTTAAATAGTGAACATTTTTTACAATATTTTCTTTTTAAATTTGGATTTTTTATCATATTTATCTTAAACTTTCCCTTTTAGTTTTCGTACCTTTCAAAATTTTGCGTTATTTTTCGTTTTTACTGTATATTTTTTTGTATATTTTTACCATTTTCGACGTTTTCTTCCAGAGGAAACGGCAAATTCTTCCTTTTTTCGCCAAAGGATTTGCTGCTTCCGATCCATAACTTTTAGAAAAACCTTGGAATTTTATTGTGAAAATAGTATACTGTACGTAAATCAAAAATTTAAAAATAAGGAGATCTTCCATTATGTATCAGATAAATTATGACCAGCCGGTACATATCCATTTTATCGGCATCGGCGGAATCAGCATGAGCGGCCTTGCAGCCGTCCTCTTAAAACGTGGTTTCACAGTAAGCGGATCCGATGCAAAAAAAAGCGAACTTACCCTGTGGTTAGAGGGTTTAGGCGCGCACATCTCTTATCCTCAATCTGAGAAGAACATCTCAGAAGGGATTGATGTGGTAGTCTATACAGCAGCCATCCATCCGGACAATCCGGAGTACAAAGCAGTATTGGAAAAGAATATCCCTATGCTCACCCGCGCCCAGCTGTTGGGAGAGCTGATGAGGAATTATGAGACAGCTGTGGCGGTTGCCGGAACACACGGAAAGACCACCACCACTTCTATGTTGTCCCACATTATGATGGCGGCAGACCTTGACCCCACCATTTCCGTAGGCGGTATCCTGCAGTCCATCGGAGGAAATGTCCGTATCGGCAAGTCAGAATATTTCCTGACGGAGGCGTGTGAGTACACCAACAGCTTTTTAGAGCTTTTCCCCACTATGGGAATTATCCTGAATATTGACGCAGACCATCTTGATTTCTTTAAAGATCTGGATGATATCCGCCATTCCTTCCGCCTATTTTCAGAAAGGATCCCGAAAGGCGGGGTCTTGATCGTAAATGCAGATATTCCTCACATCGATGAGATCACGGAAGGGCTGGACTGCCGCGTGGTCACCTTCGGTATGGAAAAGGGCGATTACCGTGCTGCAAATGTCTCCTATAATAAAGACGGTTTCGGTTGTTTTGACTTCTATCATAGAGAAGACCTTCTCGGCCATTTTGAGCTTTCCGTCCCCGGCGAGCACAACATCTTAAATGCCGCTGCTGCCCTGACAGCCGGCGACCTTTTAGAAGTACCTGCCTCTGTGATGGCATCAGGTATTTTAAGCTTTACGGGAACAGACCGCAGGTTCCAGAAAAAGGGAGAGATCGGCGGTGTGACCATTATTGATGATTATGCCCACCATCCCACGGAGATCAAGGCCACCCTATGTGCTGCCAGAAAATATCCCTGCAAGCGTATCGTCTGCGTATTCCAGCCTCACACGTACACACGTACAAAAGCGCTGATGGACCAATTTGCAGATGCCCTCTCTCTGGCTGACATCATTGTTCTTGCTGACATTTATGCCGCCCGTGAGACAGACACACTGGGGATCAGTTCAGACACACTCCGGCAAAAACTGTCTGATCTTGGAAAAGAAGCCTATTATTTCCCGACTTTTGATGAGATCGAAACATTTTTATTAGAAAAATGTATCCCCGGCGACTTGTTGATAACTATGGGTGCCGGAGACGTGGTTAAAATCGGGGAAAACCTCCTTGGAAAATAAGTTATCCACATTATCCACACGTTTATTCACATCTTTTGTGAGGAAACGTGTGGATTTTTTTGTGGACAAGGTGATTTACATAACTTTTCGACACATTCCTACAAACTTCCGCATATTACGCAGTTCCGGCTTGTTATTGTCAACTTTTTATCCACATTATCCACATTTTCCACTGCATAACTGAATTTCCGGTGGATGAGAAAACTGCCTGTTCTCATTTTTGAAGTGTTATGGTATACTGTTGAATGTGAGAAACAAGGATAAATTGGGAGTGAGCCAAATGAAAATCTACTCAGATACACCAGAAGGCGCCACCATTGTACATAACATCTTTATTGACCAGTACATGCCTTATGCCAACGGCGAATACGTCAAAGTATACCTATACCTGCTTCGATGTGCGGATACGGGACGGGAACTCTCCCTCTCTTCCATCGCCGATATATTTGATTATACAGAAAAAGATATTTTACGTGCGCTGTCCTATTGGGAAAAGCAAGGGCTGCTTCAGACGAAGGTGGATGGGCAGGGTACGATCCTTTCTGTCACCTTTTCCCATTTCCCGGAAGGAAAAAATGACAAGAGCGATATTGCCATGCTTGGTGTAAAGAACGCCAAAAAACAGCCTATGGAGATATCCCCGCAGGATATGCCGGACCGGGAACGGGTGGCTGAAGCAAAAGAGCAGCAGGAGATCCGCCAGCTTTTTTACGTGGCAGAGCAGTACCTGCAGCGGCCGCTGACCTCAGCAGAGCAAAATGATTTTATTTATTATTATGATACACTCCAGTTTTCCACAGACCTGATCGAGTATCTGCTGGAATACTGTATCTCAAAAGGATCCGCCAACCGCCACTACATGCGCAAGGTAGCCTTGTCCTGGGCGGAAGCCGGGATCTCCACTGTCCTTCAGGCAAAACAGGAGACAAACCTGCACAACCGCAATTATTTTACTATTTTAAATACTTTTGGGATCAAGGGAAGAAATCCCGCCGCCCCGGAGCTTGAAGTGATGTCCCGCTGGTTTGATGAATACGGCTTCTCCATCGACATTATTCTGGAGGCATGCCGCAGGACGATCCTCCAGACCCACCAGCCAAATTTCCAGTATGCCGATAAGATTCTGGAACAATGGAAAAAAAGCGGAGTCACTTCTCTTTCTGATGTGAAAAAGCTGGACCTGCAAAGAAAGACCGACCAGCAGAAAGCATCCCAGCCAAAACAGCAAAAGACATCGGGAAACCGTTTTAACAATTTTTCTCAAAGAGAGTATGATTACACCCAGCTGGAAAAGCAACTATTAAACCAATAAAATGATGATGCCGGAGTCAAAAGGCCTAACTCCCATGAGCTTGCTCTTTGGTGTGTAAAGGGCCTTAGGCCCATCCAAATATGAGGAAAGGGACGCCATGGGACTGACTAATGAACAATACAACACGATTATGCGCGATTACCAGCGTCAACAGCTTATCAACCGTCAGGAGCTGGCAGAGCGCACGGAAGAGATCTACTCCCGTTTTCCGGAGTTTTCCAAGATCGACCGGGATATCGCCTCTGCCAGCACTGCGTGTGCAAGACGCCTTCTCTCGGAAGAAGAAGCTTCCGTGGAGGAGCTTCGGGACGAGATTGCCCGGCTCTCAGCAAAACGTGGGGAGATCCTGCGAAAAGCAGGTTATCCGGAGGATTATTTAACTCCCCGATATAAGTGCAAAGACTGTCAGGACACCGGCTATATCGGCTCCGATAAATGCCACTGCTTCCGTCAGGCAGCCATTGACCTTTTGTATACTCAGTCCAATCTCAGGGAAATCCTGTTAGAAGAAAACTTTTCCACATTTTCCCTCGATTACTATTCAAAAGAGCTCACAGATCCGGTGACCGGCCTTAGCGCTGCCCAGACTGCCAAAAGAGCACTGGAAGAATGCAAAAGATTCGTATCAGAGTTTGACCAGAAATTCGAAAATCTCTTTCTCTACGGTGACACAGGACTGGGGAAAACCTTCCTGTCCCACTGTATTGCCAAAGAGCTGCTTGATGGTACACACTCTGTGATCTACTTTTCTTCTTTCCGCCTGTTTGAGCTTTTTGCCGATTCTGCTTTTGGCAGGAACCAGATTTCCAGTCAGGCGGAAATGGAACAGCATATTTTTGACTGCGATTTTCTGATCATCGATGACCTTGGGACTGAGCTGGTCAATTCTTTTGTTGCATCGGAGCTGTTCCACGTACTAAACGAGAGGATCATGCGGAGCAAGAGCACATTGATCTCCACCAACCTTTCTCTGGCCACTTTTGCAGATACGTATTCAGAACGAGTTTTTTCACGTATCTCCAGCAACTATACGATGCTGAAGCTTATCGGAGATGATATCCGGCTTCAGAAAAAAATATCAGCCCCAAGGGGTTGACCAATATTCATTTTGTGGTAAAATCGGTACAGCAACTCATAATATCTTCAATTTACCGCTGCACTGCAGCGACAGGAGGAGCACAGAATGGAATTTCCGTCTGCAAATAAACGAAATCTTGAAACGATCCCCGTAGGTGAACTTGGCATTATTCCCTTATCAAGCTGTGAGACTTTAGGGAAAAAAATAGACGCCCATATTGTACAGTGGCGCCAAGAGCGCGAGCATGAGCATTTAGGCAGCCCTCTTCTGGAGTCTTATGCGAAGCCTTCTTATCTTGTCAAGGCAAGTGTTCCGCGTTTTGGTTCAGGAGAGGCAAAAGGAATCATCCATGATTCTGTGCGCGGGGACGATCTGTATATTCTTGTAGATGTGTGCAATTACAGTTTGACTTATTCTTTATGCGGCCATACAAACAGGATGTCTCCCGATGACCATTTTCAGGACTTAAAAAGAATCATTGCAGCAGTGGGTGGAAAAGCCCGCCGGCTGAACGTAATCATGCCGTTCCTGTATGAAAGCCGCCAGCATAAACGTACAGGGCGCGAATCTCTGGACTGCGCACTGGCTCTTCAGGAGCTGGTAAAGATGGGCGTAGACAATATCATCACCTTTGATGCCCATGACCCACGTGTCCAGAACGCTATCCCCCTCCACGGTTTTGAGACAGTACAGCCTGTATACCAGTTTATCAAAGGATTGTACCGTGCAGCGCCGGATTTAAAGGCAGATCCGGAGCATCTGATGATCATCAGCCCGGACGAAGGAGCTGCAAGCCGTGCCATCTATATGGCCAACGTGCTTGGGGTAGACATGGGAATGTTTTACAAGCGCCGTGATTACGCCCACGTTGTAAACGGACGCAACCCCATCGTGGCACATGAATTTCTGGGTGCTGATGTTGCAGGAAAAGACGTAGTCATTCTGGACGATATGATCTCTTCCGGTGACAGTATGCTGGATGTATCAAAAGAATTAAAGAAGAGAAATGCCGCAAGGATCTTTATCTGTTCTACTTTTGGCTTATTTACCAATGGCCTTGAAAAATTTGACCGTGCCCATGAGCAAGGGCTTTTCCATTCCATGCTGACCACCAATCTGGTCTACCAGACACCGGAATTACTGGAAAAACCTTACTATGTAGGCTGTGACATGAGCAAATACATTGCGTTGATCATTGATACATTAAACCATGATGGTTCCATCAGCGACCTGCTGAATCCTACCGACCGTATCAACAACTTCCTTCAAAAACACAGGAATTAACAAAATCATCATAACGATTTATGATTGTAAAAAAGTGTGCTTCTTGGCTTTACGAAACGTCAAGAAGCACACTTTTTCTGCGCTGGCTGCATTTTACGAAGTAAAAAACTCCCCTCACATCCGTACGCATCTATGCACAAAGTCCTTTTACCGCAACATTTTGATTTCCGCCGCATATCCCTCCAGCTCGTTCGGTGTCTCAAGGCAGAAGGGAAGCCCTGCCAGAAGTGGATGGTGTACCACCTTCCGCAGCACCTCGGTGCCCAGATATCCTTCCCCGATTTTTTCGTGCCTGTCTTTATGGCTCTTAAAAGGATTCTTCGTATCGTTGACGTGGACTGCATACAGCTTTTCCAGACCTATGATCTGGTCAAATTCCTTCAAAACCCCATCCAGATTCCCTGCAATATCGTATCCTGCATCATAAACATGGCAGGTATCAAAGCAGACTCCGATTTTCTCTTTACACTCTACCTTTTCTATGATATCCGCCAGTTCCTCAAAACGGCTGCCCACTTCCGAGCCTTTCCCTGACATAGTCTCAAGAAGCACAATGGTATGCTGGTCCGGCGTCAGGATCTCATTCAGGAGGGAGGCGATCCAGTCGATTCCTTTCTCAATGCCCTGTCCCACATGGCTGCCCGGATGGAAATTATAAACATTCCCCGGCAAATACTCCATCCGCTCTAAGTCGTCTTTCATCGTCATAAGTGCAAACTCCCGCACCTTTTCATCTGCGGAACAAGCATTCAGGGTGTAGGGCGCATGTGCCACGATCCTTTCGATTTCATGTTCTTTTGCATAGGAAAGGTACGCTCTTACGTCCTCCTCATCTATGGGTTTTGCTTTGCTGCCCCGGGGATTTCTCGTAAAAAACTGGAATGTGTTTGCCCCGATGGAAACTGCCTCCTTCCCCATATGTAAAAATCCCTTTGAAGATGATAAATGGCATCCGATCTTCAACATCTCTTTTCCTCCGTTCTTTTATTTACTTTGTCTCTCGATCCGCTCAAGAATTTCCCGTTCCCGCTTCTGGCAGGTAAACAGGATCACCTGACGTCCGCTTTTTTTCAGCCACATGAGCGCAGCTTCCAGACGTGCATCGTCATACATGGCAAAGGTCTCATCCAGAATGACCGGCAGGACTACGTCCTTACATAAAAGATCCCCTGCAGCCATGCGAAGTGCGAAATAAATCTGCTGGAGCGTCCCGCCGCTCACCTGATGCAGCCCCAACACCCGGGATGGAGTGTGGATACGCACCTCTGCTGTCTCGTCTAAAATAATGCGGTCATAGGCTCCTCTCGTCAATTCCTTTAATATGATTGAGGCACGCTCATTCAGCTGTCCTCCCGATTCCGCATAGATTCCTGCAGACAGCTCACAAATGCGGTCAATGGCCAAGGTGAGGGCTGCGATCTCCGTATCCGTTCCGTCAAGCTTTACGTGGCTGTGATACAGCTTTTCCAACTCATTCTGGAGCTTTTGATAGGATTCCTCCCGGTTCCTGATCTCTTCCATCAAGTAAGGCTGCATTTTCCCATTTTCATCGGATGTTCCTTCTTCCTTATCCTCCCGGTCTCCCAGCAAAAAATGGACCGGCAGGATCATAGCCAGAAACAGCGCTCCAAAGATTCCCAAAAATATCCGCAGCTTCCAATCCGTCAGGAAATATGCACCTGTCAATGCGCAGATCCCTGCCGCAAAAAGCAAGACCTCAAGAACTTTTCGTCCCAGTCCTACGTTTCCATCTTCTTCCTCTTCGTCCTCCTCACGGTGCATGCTTTTTAAAGGAACATCAATCATCTGGCGCTTCAGAAGCTCTATCTCATTGCGGATCGCTTCCGCACTGGCTTGTTTCTGTTCAATGCACCGCTCCATCCATTCATCTTCTTTTTTCTTTTTTTGCTCCATCAGCTTCTTTTTTTTCCGAAGAATCCGAAGAGCCTGAGACACATCCAGCTGTGTATCCAGTGTCTGGTCACTGTTTACCATATATCTTTGCAGCTCTGCCGCCAAAGCCTCATCAGTCTCTGACTGCGCCTGCGGTATAAACACCGTATTGACAAAAGCAGTCTCACTGATACCCCCAAGCAGTGATTCCAATGCTTTTTCTGGCTGGCTATACTCCCTCGCCTTCGTCTCACACGTCACCGAAAGAGGCGGCCCGTTTTTCCCAAAGTTTCTGTCTATGCGGTATACTTCGCCGTTTTCAGCGATACGCATGCTTCCCATAAAAGCCTCAGGCCTATCCCAGGGCAGCCGTATCTGGTATTCATCTGTCTTGGCAGCTCTCCCCCGTCCTCTGTTCAGCCCAAAAAACATGGCGCGGATAAAAGAGTGTATCGTAGATTTTCCCGTCTCATTTCCACCGTAAATAATATTGATACCCGGCTTTAAAACAATTTTATGATTGTCAAATTTACCGTAGCTTTTTAAAAAAAGCTCCCGTATCTCCATACTTCCCTCCATCATTCCTCTACTCAGAATATAATAAAGCTTCCAAACCGTAACGAAGCGCTTTCTCCTCAATGATCCCCTTCGGCCCCTCACCAAAGCTCTCGATATAATTGCCGATCAGCTGCCCCCTGTACTGCCGCCTCAGTTCTTCCAAATGAAATGCCGGTACTGTCTTATCAATGATATCCACAATACGTCCGCATTTCATATATTCTTTCAAGTCAAACCGAAGCTGTGGATGGCGCTGTCCTGTCAGCTGGATCCGGTACATATGCTGCGCTCCCTGCTCCCGCACCCTTGCTGCGATCTTTTCGCGAACGGAATACACCGTATCTGACTCTGTTACTTCTATTTCTTCCTGCCTGTACTCCCTGCAGCAGACCTCCACAAAGGAGAGCTTCACTTTTTTCCGGTGCACCTCCCCGATAATATAACCGTGGGATCCCAGATCGTTGCAGTCTATGGGCTCCAGCGCTCCGGCATACATGGCCAGTCCTTGGATGAAAACTTGCGGCTTGTGGATATGCCCCAGCGCAATATAATCAAAACCAGATTCTTGTATTTCATCTTTTTTTATCGGAATGTGCTCTGCATCTCCTCCATGGGCCAAAAGGATTTTGAAATAATCGGATCTCTCCGCCTCAATCTCATCATACAGCGGTTCTTTGATCTCCTGGCTATGGTAACTGAGCCCGTATACCTCCGTCTTTAGCTCCGGCAGCCTCACTCTTTCACATCCCTGTGAAAACAGGCAGATCACATTTTCATTCCAGGGAAAATCCAAATAAGGGGATGATGGCTTTAAGTAATCGTGGTTTCCCGCAATCAATACCACGATCGTGCGCTCCAAGGTAGAGAAGAGATAATTTACCTCTTTTAACTCCCCCGGCTCCGGCTGCCTGTGAAACAAGTCCCCTGCAATTAAAAGCAGATCTATCTTCTTTTCATTGGCATCTGCAATACAGCGCCGAAAACTTTCCCAGATCTCCCGTCCTCTGTCTTTTGCCCACAAGAAACCGTGATCCGGAGCAGCTCCCAAATGTACATCTGCAATATGCATAAAACGCATAGAATATGTTCCTCCCTGCCAGTCTTTTTCAGTAGTATACCATAGATTTTTTAAGAAAGGCATGGTATAATCTTAATATTCAATGAACCAAGGGACAAATGGACATAAAATACATGCTTGCATGTATTTTATGTCTGTGGGAACAATGGCAAACAAATTTTGAAGGAGGAAATCATGGGTAAGATACTACAAGAATTTAAGACATTTATCATGCGCGGCAACGTGATCGATATGGCAGTCGGTGTTATCATCGGTGGTGCTTTTACCGGTATCGTCAACTCTCTCGTAAATGATATCATCATGCCGGTCATCACATTGGTCACAGGGAAGATCAACTTTACCGATCTGATGATCCCGTTGGACGGAAATACATATCCTACACTGAAAGCCGCACAGGACGCTGGTGCAGCGGTTCTCGCATACGGAAACTTCATCCAGCTTGTTGTACAGTTCCTGTTAACTGCATTCATCATTTTTATGGTGATCAAGGGTATCAACAAACTCCACAAACCTGCTCCCGCTCCGGAGCCAACGACAAAAACTTGTCCTTATTGTAAATCTGAGATCCACAAAGACGCTGTAAAATGCCCTCACTGTGCATCAGAATTATAATCATCGCATATTCACCTTCTCTTCATAGAAGGAGTTGATTTACCTCAAAAACGGGCCTTCTTAAAAATGGATTTCACAGCTTCCTGCTGTTCCATTTTATGAAGGCCCGTTTTACATTCTGCTTATGGTTGTTTTCAAATGACTGTTACTGTTGCTGTTTGATTTATTCCTGTTTGATTAATGCTGTTTTTGTTTATGCCTGCTCCAAAGCCTGTTTCAGGTCAGCGATAATATCATCCACATGTTCAATTCCAACGGAAAGCCTGATCAGCCCTGATGAAATTCCTGCTTCTTTCAGCTGCTGGTCATTCATCTGGCGGTGTGTATGGCTGGCCGGATGAAGGACACAAGTCTTCGCATCTGCCACATGGGTGACAATGGAAGCCAGTTTCAGAGAATCCATGAAGCGGACTGCCGGCTCTCTTCCTCCCTTCAGTTCAAAGGAGATGACTCCGCAAGTACCATTGGGCATGTATTTCTTTGCCAGATCATAATATTTATCTCCCGGAAGCCCCGCATAATTTACTTTTGCCACTTTTTCATGGCTATCCAAGAACTCCGCTACTTTCTGTGCATTATAGCAATGACGCTCCACACGCAGCGGAAGTGTCTCAAGGCCTACATTGAGCAAAAAACAGTTCATAGGTGATGGGATTGAACCAAGGTCCCGCATCAGCTGGGATGTAGCTTTCGAGATATAAGCCGCTTTTCCGAATTTTTTTGTATATGTAATGCCGTGGTATGATTCATCCGGGGTGGTAAGTCCGGGATACTTGTCTGCATGTGCTTCCCAGTCAAAGTTCCCGCTGTCCACGATGGCTCCTCCCACCTGCATAGCATGGCCATCCATATACTTTGTGGTAGAATGGGTGACAATATCTGCACCCCACTCAAAAGGCTTGCAGTTTACAGGTGTAGCAAATGTGTTGTCCACGATAAGAGGTACACCGTGAGCATGTGCCACTCTTGCCATCTTTTCAATATCCAGTATGACAAGGGCCGGATTGGAGATGCTCTCTGCAAGTACCGCCTTTGTGTTTGGCTTAAAGGCTTTGTTCAGTTTCTCTTCATCTGCATCAACGTCTACAAAAGTACAGTCGATTCCCAATTTTTTCAAAGTAACGCCAAGAAGATTGAAGGTTCCTCCGTAGATTGCTGAGGCACAGATCACGTGTCCTCCAGCCTCACAGATATTGAAAACGGCATAGAAGTTTGCCGCCTGACCGGAAGAAGTAAGCATCGCTGCCACGCCGCCCTCAAGGTCCGCAATCTTAGCAGCCACCGCATCATTGGTGGGATTCTGGAGCCTTGTGTAAAAATATCCGTCATCTTCAAGGTCGAACAGCTTTCCCATCTGTTCCGTCGTATCATATTTAAATGTAGTGCTCTGATAGATCGGCAGCATACGGGGTTCACCGGTCTTTGGCTGCCATCCTGACTGGATACATTTCGTTTCTATTCTATAATCGCTCATGGTCTTTTCCTCCCTTATAGTTTTTTATTATAACTCACTCTTCGGTTCTTGAAAAGAGAAAAAAAAGAGGCCGAAGCCTCTTACTCTCTCTAACAGAAAAATACCGGTCTTCCACAACAGCATCCGCAGAATGCATTCAGAAGGCATAATTTCATGCACCAGTCACCACTTCCACTCATGGGGCTGCCGTACATATCTCCCATGGACTGGTACCACTGCCCGCCGCTCTCCATCTGCTGGAGCAGTTGCCGGTAAACCATATTGTTTGGCTCCATGGAAACTGCCTTCTGGGCATGCTCTTTTGCCACAACATTGTTGCCCAGACCTGAATTTGCCATGGCACTTAAATAATACCATCTGGCATTATGCACCTGAATCTCCGAGAGAACATGCAGTGCTTCATTGAAAGAGCGGCTCCTGATATAATTCTCAGCAGCCTGCATCCGCACATCCTCCTCAGACCAAGAAGAGCTTCCCGCACTGCCTGCACCCCTGTATCCGCCGTAGCCGCCCTGATATCCTCCGGAACCGCTTCCCTGATAAGAAGTACCGTGCTCTCTCTCCTGCATGATCTGCTGGTACGCCTGCTGGATCTCTTTAAATTTTTCTTCTGCCTCTGCCTTGTTCGGATTATTCACATTTGCATCCGGATGATATTTTCTGCTAAGTGTCCTGTATGCCTTTTTTATCTCTTCCTCAGAAGCATTCTCAGGCACGCCTAACACCGTATAGGGATTTTTCATACTCTCCTCCGATGCCGTATAGTATACGGCAACTGTATTTATGTTATTTCTTATCCTTTTCCTGTTTGGAATTTCTTTCCTTGATCATTACATATTTACACCAGACACCGGAATAAAGGATATTTCTTATAATTTCTGCATTCTGCAAAATCGGCAGCCTTTCAAAGGACCGAGACACCTCTGTCATCATGGCCACCAAAATCTCATGGATCTCCTTTTCCTTCTCTGTCCCCCAAACAGGACCATATTCCGAAAAAAGATTATAGTTTTTATTCTTCTTATCTTGCTCCACATCCTCAAGGGCATCCATCAGGTAAATATACTTCCCCATAAAAAACCCCATGGTTCGCAGCTCATCCTGCCAGATATCATCCTTCCACACAAACAGTTCCGCTAAAAACTTTCCTGTCAGGCCGGCTACGTAATCGATGTCTTTGCAGTTCTGGTGCTCCGCCTCGTGAAGGAGCCGGATATTTTCTTCTATTGCTTTTACTTGCCTGGGATACTTTTCCGCCACCTTTTCATATGCTGGCCGAAGCATAGCCGCAGCAGCGCGCCGTGTCTGCTTTTTCTCATCCTCCCAGTCATCCTTCAGCTTTTGGTATGAAACCAGAACACACATATCAGCTGCATAATCCACTGCTTCGTTTTCTACCATTTTGTGTTTTTTCACAGGGTGGGGAATGCACCGCTTCTCAAAGGATTCCGTATCAGGCTCATAAAGCCCACTTAAAAGCAATGCAAGGAATGTCAGGTCATAGTTTAACATCATCTGGGCCGTTCGTCCATACCTTTGCTTTAAATTATGGCACAAACCGCAATAAAAACTCCGATATATTGTATATTCTTTCAGTTTGAGCTCCTGCTCATTCACATAGATATATCCAAACATGTTCCTCAGCTCTTTTTCTCAAATTGATTCCTGCATTTCGGGCATGTAATACAGATTTTCCCTTTGCCGCGGGGGATCCTGATCTTCTGTCCGCAGGAAGGGCATTTATAAATATGAAAATCCTTGCTCTGGATGATCCTGTTTTTTTTCTTCAAGAACCAATTCTTGATCTTCCACACCGTATCCAGATACTTCCGGTTTTCTTCACTGCGCTTTACGTAATTTCTGGAAAACATCCGGAAATAACAGACTCCCAAAAGCACCAGTGCGATCAGGTATACGCCTTGTACTCCGGTAAAAATATTGATGACCAAAAGCACCAGACAGACGGCAAGCATAAATTTGGACAATTCATCTGTACCGTACCTGCCGCTCATAAAATCCATAAACCGTTTTTTCATAAAGCTTACATCCCTTCTTTTTCATTCTTAAACTTCTTCAACTTTACTGCCAAAAAAAGGGAATGTCAACGGAAAGGCGAGGAATTCAGAGAAATTTTAGATATATTAACTTTTGCTAAACGAATCTTCCTCATCCACTGCAACCGGAAAGGTAATAACTGCTTTAAACTGATCTCCTTCTGTTTTTACCTCAAAGGTCCCGTTTTGGATCTGCACAAGGTTCTGGGCGATGGAGAGCCCCAACCCGCTGCCCTCTGTGGTCCTGCTCTTATCTCCCCGGACAAACCTTCCGGTCAGCTCGCTGCCGTCAACGCTCAATGTCTCCTTTGATGTGTTTTGCAGGGTCAGGTACGCGGTACGGTCCTCCCTGTACAGTTCAAAGTATACCCTTGTACCCTCCATTGCATATTTATAAATGTTTCCCAGTAAGTTTTCCAATATCCTCCACAATTGACGCCCATCTGCCACAATACAGATCGGCTCTTTTTCCACTTCCCAGACTGGTATTAGGCTGCGCTCCTTAAGCCTTTCTTCAAATTCACCGTATGCCTGCTGGAGGATGCTCTGGAACTGCAGCCGCATCATCTGCAGCTCAATATTTCCGGAGCTGATCTTGCTGGCCTCCACCAGATCTTCCGTCAACTGCTTCAGCCGGTTTGATTTTTGTTCCAGCACCTGTATATAATGCTGTACACGTTCTCCTTGCAGGTTCTCTCTTTTGAGCAGATCCACATAATTGATAATAGAAGTAAGCGGGGTTTTGATGTCATGGGAAACGTTTGTGATGAGTTCTGCCTTCAGGCGCTCATTTTTTACAATGGCATCCACCGCCTCTTTCAGCCCGTCTCCCATCTCATTCACTGCCTTGGCCATTTCATAGGGCTCTCCTTGAAGAGCCTGAGTATCAATCTTATAGTCCAGATCCCCCTTTGAGATCTGGTGGATCCCCTCGTATACGCTTTGTTTCCCCGCCATATCCCGAAGCAGGTACAGAAGCACCACCAGATCCATAACAAGCATCAAAAAAATCCCAATATTCCCAAGGATCAGAAAAACGAAATTCAGGATTACAAAAATAATATAGAAAAACAAGAACTGTCCCGATGCCGCACGGGCAGAGGTGACATGGCGCCAAGTCCTGATGAGCATCAGGCAGATACTGTTGGACCAGAGCGTTTTTGTCCTGATCCTTCGAACGAAACTTAGGCACCCATTTAAGAACACCCAGTAAGCCGCCGCGGCTGCCATTGAGAGGAAGCCCCTTTCTGTGGCAGCTATATTTTCCGGCACCGTGGCAAACTTTGTGAAAAGCAGCAGGAAAAGCACTTCGATGGTCAAATACAGTGCCACTGCCAGTTCCGTGGGAACACGGTCGATCTTGATGCCCTCCGGAGTACACCGTCCTTCCCTCCATCCGGCTCCCATAGCCAGCAGTACGAAGCCTGCCACAAGGAAGAGGGCACAGACAATGATACCGGCCAGAGAAGCTCCCACTATGCTTTCCCTCTTGGCAAATATCTCAGAGTACGTTTTTAATTCATCGTTTACAGGATATGCAGTATCCACAGCCAGATAGACTTTCTCGTTTGTATTTACAAACCTCTCATTCATAAACCATCTGGCAGCTTCCTGATTCAGTACATTTTCAGGGTTTGTCACCATAATATTGAAGCTCCGCTCCCCCTCGTAAAGGCTTGTAAACTCCGGATCTCCCTTGATGGCTTCCACCGCAGAGGCATAATCCTTTTCTCCGGTATTTGTATAGATCTCCCCTGTCATAGTATTTTCAATGCAGTAGCGCAGGTTGCTAGGGGCTCCCTCCAGCCAGCTCTCCGACTGCCGCGTGGTATACTCCAGATAGCTGTCATAAATGTCTTCCGCCACACGGTCCAGCTTCTGGTACATCTCCAACACAAAATCTGAAGGATTGGAATACCATCTGGAGCATTCTGAAAGGGAGATCCCGGTCACAGGAAGTATAGTCTCCAACGAATCTGACTGCTCATCGAGGATCTCGCCTGCTTCACGGCCTGTCGCAGTCTGCACATCAAGGGCATCCTGAATGGCCGTATGCAGCTCTTTTCTTCCTCCGTTCTCGGAAAAACGCAGGATATCTCCCAACAGATACGTTGTATTCATATCCTGAACAGAACTGCTTTTTGTCCCGTAGCTTTGGATATCGATCTCCTTTTCTTTATCAAACTCCCCATCCGTCTCAAACAGTTTGCTGTTGTCTTTGCCATGGATCTTGTTTTCAATGATCTGGTCCACCTGTTTGAAATAGAGATCTGTCTCTTCATAACTGCGGGCCATCTCACGCAAACTGTAGTTATCTTCCATCCAAAAGCCGATATTCAACAGGCAATACACCAATATCCCGGCTGCCACGACCTGCAGTATCTGCAGAACAATCTTGCTACTTTTCTTATAAATCAGCTTTCCCACAGTCTCCCCCCTGCCTAAACCTTTACAGGTTTTCTACTTTGTAGCCGATTCCCCAGATCACTTTCAGGTATTTCGGGTTTTTCGGGTCTATCTCGATCTTTTCACGGATATGCCTGATATGTACGGTGACCGTATTGTCGGCACCAAAAGCTTCCTCCTGCCAGATCTGCTCATAGATCTGGTCGATGGAAAATACCTTTCCTTTGTTTTGTACCAAGAACAAAAGGATGTTGTACTCGATCCTAGTAAGCTTCACCGGTTCGCCGTCAACTGTGACCTCTTTCCGGTCATCATTGATCACAAGCCCGCCTGTGGAATAGACCTTTTCCGGATTTTGTGCTTCCCCGGCAGAACCGAAATTCGTATAACGGCGTATCTGGGATTTTACCCTGGCGATCAGCTCCAATGGATTGAACGGCTTGGCCACGTAGTCGTCAGCGCCAAGATTTAATCCTAAAATCTTGTCTGTATCCTGAGTTTTCGCTGACAGGACAATAATAGGAATGCTGCTGTCCTCACGTATCTTCATCATGGCATGGATACCGTCTAATTTCGGCATCATAAGATCCAGTATCAACAGATGTACTTCTTCTTTTTTTAATATCTCTAACGCCTGCTCACCGTCATATGCTTTTAAAACATGGAAGCCTTCCTGAACCAGATAGATCTCTATGGCATCCACGATCTCTTTATCATCATCACACACTAAAATATTATATGTCACGATACGCTCCTTTCTTCCGGGCAATCCCGGCCTTGCAGGGCCATGGCTGCATGCTCACCCTGCACAGTCCCTCCAGACCCTTCTAAGCCTGCAACAGCCCCTGTCCCAAACGCTGTTATTCATACGTTCAGTTTAGCAGGAGCTGTTTAAAATCATGTCAAAAATTTATTAAGATTTTCTTATTTCGCCTGGATCACATGCATCATATTTGTCACGGCGCCTTTTCCCTTGACAATATTGGTAGCCGGGTCGCCTGCCGTAAATACCACCATGTCGCCTTCCTCTACATATCCTTCCCTCTTCACCACATACATGGCATGGGAAATGATGTGCTCCGTCGTGTCCTCCGTATACCCTTTCAGCGGAGTGACACCCCAATAGATCTGCATTTTCCGCTGTGCCCAGTCATTAGGCGTTACGGCATAGATAGGGATCCTGGAACGGAAATTAGACATAGTCCGGGCCGTCTGGCCGGACATGGTGGGCGTTACGATACATTTTGCCTGAATATTCGTAGCGGTGCGCACTGCAGCTACCCCCACTGCACTGGAAACATTGGCGTCTCCTCTCAGGGAATGGTATTCCGGCATAGACTGGTAATCCAGATACTGTTCCGTAGTCTCTGCAATCTTGGCCATCATCCTCAGTGCTTCCACAGGGTACTTACCCATGGCGGTCTCGCCGGAAAGCATAATGGCATCCGCACCTTCACGGATGGCATTGGCAACGTCTGTCACCTCTGCCCTTGTGGGCCTCGGGTTACGGATCATGGAATCCAACATCTGAGTGGCAATGATAACCGGTTTATATTTCCTATTGCACTTATCCACGATCATCTTTTGTACGTGGGGCACTTCATAGGCCGGTATTTCCACACCCATATCCCCCCGGGCCACCATGATCCCGTCAGCGGCATTGATGATCTTGTCGATATTCTGGATGCCTTCCCCATTTTCGATCTTCGCGATCACATCCACATGCTCTGCGCCGTATTCCTTCAAAATACCCTTGATCTCCTTGATAGCCTCCGCATCCCGCACAAAAGATGCGGCAATAAAATCAATCCCCTGCTCAATTCCGAAGATAATATCTTCACGGTCTTTTGGGGTAATCCCCGGAAGGTTTACTCGTACATTGGGGACATTGATCCCCTTGCGCTGTCCCAGCTCCCCGCCGTTTTCAACCGTGCAGGCTATATCATTTTCCCTGATTTCTTTTACCTTCAGTGCGATCAGGCCGTCATCGATCAAGATAGTATCTCCCGGTTTTACATCCTTTGCCAGCTGGGGATACGTCTGGCTGACCATCTTCTCATCCCCGATGACCTCCCGGGCTGTGAGGACAAACTCAGCACCTTCCTCCAGCTTCACTTTCTGTCCGTCCTTCAAGACCCCGGTGCGGATCTCCGGCCCTTTCGTATCCAGCAAAATAGCTATGGGCTTTTTCATTTCCTCCCGGACGCTTTTTAACAGGTCAAAGCGCTTTTTCTGCTCTTCATGGTCTCCATGGGAAAAATTAAACCTGGCAATATCCATTCCGTTTTCCACCAGTGCTTTCAGCACCTCACGGTCATCTGCATTTGGTCCCATGGTACAAATAATCTTTGTTTTTTTCATAAGCTGTTCCTCCGAATCACATCACTGGTCTTTTTCAAGTTCAATCTGGTCTCCGGCCATCCTCAGGACGTCTTTGATCTCTTCCAGAGGCATCTCCAAATACGCGGATAGTTCTTCCGCAGACACTTTATGTTCCAGATCCCTTTCCAAATTTCGGATTGCTTCGTCTAAATGGCTGACGCGGCTGACAATTCCTTCATCCATCTTTTTCGTTTTCCGGCTGCTGTCGATCATCTGCTCCATGGCTTCATTGATACTGTTGATAATATGGGCACGACAGGCTGCGGGGCTTTCGTTTTTCAGCTGTCCAAGGGATTCTATCGCCATCAAAAGACCAAGGTTTCCCTCTTGGATCAGGTCCTCCGCCAGCACATCATCGCCCTCATAGCCGCTTGCCATCTCACAGATCAGGGGCAAGTAGCTCTCGATCAAACGCTCCTTTGCCCCAGCCTCCTGTTCCATAGCTTGCAGCATCAGTTCCCTTTCATCTTCGGTCACTTCACGTTCCAGACTCATCAGCTCATCAAGATAAAGGGCCAGACTTCCTCCATCCTCCTGCGGCTGCTCTTCCAATTCTTCTAAGGAATCCACCACACGGATATTCTGCTCCGACAGATAATTGTAGATCAGCTTGAAATGTTCCTCCTCCAAAGGAATCCCCGCAAGGATCTCCTTGATCTTATCCTGCGTGATCACATCACCTGTCTCATTTGCCGCTTTCTTGATCTCACTTAGCATTTCCCGAAATATAATCTTATTATCCATAATTTCTCCTAATGTTTTTACCGGTTCAGGTTTCGTAGGCAGAATCTTACTCCTGCAGCACCTCCAAGGCTTTTTCCAGGACTTCGTCCTTTTCTTCATCCTGATTGGTTTCTTCCCCAGATTCCTTTTCCTGATCCGTACTCTTTTCTTCTATCTGCCCGGAATCTATATCCTGTTCTTCCACTACGATATCCGGCGTGATCCCGTTTCCGTCAATGTCCTGCCCTTTCGGGGTATAATATTTTTCGGTGGTCAGCTTTAAAGCAGAACCATCTGAAAGGGTATACGTCTTCTGGACTACACCTTTCCCGTAAGTCTGTGTGCCAACCACAGGTCCGATCTCATAATCCTGAATGGCTCCTGCAAAGATCTCCGAAGCACTTGCAGAATTTCCGTTGACCAGAACGGCCACCTCACAGGTAATAGAACGTTTTACGTCTGATTTATATTCTTTCCGGTTTCCGTCTCTGTCTTCTGTGTAGACGATCACACCTTTCGGAAGAATCTCGTCTAAAATATCACAGACCACATCCAGAAGCCCGCCGGGGTTATTTCTCAGATCCACCACCAGTTTCTCCATCCCTTGCCTTTTCAGCTCTTTCGCGGCATTTTGAAACTGCTCTACCGATGTCTTCGTAAATTCTGACAAGCGGATATAGCCTATCTTTCCCTCCAGCATCTCATACTGTACGTACTCCAGATGGATCTCCCTGCACTCCATCTCAAGCTGGAGCTCTTCCTCTGTCTCCGGACGATAGACAGTAAGGGTAAAAGGGCCATCCCGGGATTTGATCAGGGATACTACTTCGGAAAGGCCGCAGCCTTCAAAGGCTGTGTCCTCCAAAGCAAGGAGCTGGTCACCGGGCTTTAATCCCGCTTCTTTTGCGGTTCCGCCATCGTATACCTCCAGTACACGGATTTCCTTCGTCCTGATATCCTCTGAGAGGGTCGCACCGATCCCGATGTACTCTCCTCTGGATGAGTCGAGAACAGACTGCAGTTCTTCTGCGGAATAGTAATCGGCATAAGGATCATCCAGCCCTGCCACAGCTCCCTTAAAGAGATAATTAGACAGGTTACTACTGTCCACTTCATTTAAATAATGCTGTTCAATAATGCTTTGTATCTCATTTAATTTATACAGCGTCTCTGACTCTGTCAGCACAGACGCCCCCACATCTTCTGACTCTTTTTCCTGCTCACTTTTTTGCACACTTTTCTGGGCATAAAGCCATCCTGCCATAAAAACAAAAATGCAGACCAACGCCGTCAGTACTCCTGTAAAAAATCCTGCCCCAAACCGGCGCCATGATCCACGTTCTGCCGCTGTTTCCCCCATTTTCTTCTCATCCTGTCCCGTCTCAGGCAAACAAGCCATCTATGTGCCTCCTAACAATTATTACTTTATCTTTCCCTTTTCCGGGTTATTATAATCGGCCCTGCTGTCCGTCGAAAAATTTATGGCGGCCTGCAAAGGCCGCCAGTCATGAATCCTTACTGAATCAATACTCCTGGTTTTCCATATACTTCATATATTTCACGACCATCAGAGCAATCTTAAAGGTGATTGCGTCCTCAAAGACACGCAGGTCAAGCCCCGTTGATTTCTGAAGCTTATCAAGACGGTATACCAGCGTATTCCTGTGGATATACAACTGTCTCGATGTCTCTGATACATTCAGGCTGTTTTCGAAAAACTTGTTGATGGTTGTCAAGGTCTCTTCATCAAAATCATCCGGGGATTTACCCTCAAAAATCTCCTTGATGAACATTTTGCAAAGAGGGATCGGGAGCTGGTAGATCAAGCGGCCGATACCGAGGGAACCGTAGGCGATAATAGAACGCTCTGCGAAAAAGATCTTGCCTACATTCAGCGCCATACGTGCCTCTTTATAGGAACGTGATACCTCTTTGATCTCACCAACAATGGTGCCGTATGCGATCAAAGCTTCTTTGCGTTTCTCCTCTCCCAAAGAGGACAGGATCATCTCGGCGATTTTATCCATCTCGGCATATCCGTCCTGTGCAGAAAGCTCTTTTACTACGATAATGCTCTTTTCGTCTACCGCCGTAATAAAATCACCGGACCTGGAGCTGAACAGGGCGCGGACTGTCTCAAGAGAGCTGTTTTCTTTTTCATTATTGATCTCAAGAATAAATACAACGCGATGCGCCTCTGTATCAATGTGAAGCTTTTTCGCACGGTTGTAAATATCTACAAGAAGCAGGTTGTCAAGAAGAAGGTTCTTGATAAAGTTGTCTTTATCAAACCGCTCCTTATATGCCACTAAAAGGTTCTGGATCTGGAATGCTGCCATCCTGCCTACCATGTGGACATCATCGCTGTTGCCGTTTGCCAGCAGGATATACTCCAGCTGGTGTTCATCAAATACTTTAAAAAACTGGCATCCCGATACTACCTGGCTGTCTGCCGGTGAATTCACAAAGCTTAGCACAGAATCACGGAAATTCTCTGCTTCCTGAAAGGTAGTCGCCAGCATGATCCCCTCTGTATCAAGGACACACAGATCTACTCTGCTGATTGCCTTTAATCCGTCTAACGTTGTCTGTAAAACCTGATTCGATATCACTCGTACATCCTCCTTTACCTTCTCCGATTTTTACACTCAGCATGACCTGAGCCGCACATAAATTTCCCCAGACAATACATTTTTTTGCAAAATAAACTAACTGGTATTATTTTAATATAGTTGCCCAAAAAAATCAATCATAATTGTGGATTATGCACTAAAACAAAAAAGATAATTTAAAAAAGAGCTCCTTTTTTTCAAAAGAAAGCTCTTTTTTGTGAAAAATTATCTTTTTATGTCATTAAACTTCAAAAAGCAGGTCGCCATAGGACGGCATCGGCCACATTTCTTTGTCCACGATCATTTCAAGTTTATCCACCGGCTCACGAAGCTCTGCCATTGCGATGGTTACTACATCATGGAAGAATCTTGCCTGAACAGCACCTTCCTCTTTCTGGGCAGCCTCTGCAGTCACATCCACCAGTTTTGCAAGGGCAACCTTTGTATCAGACAGGAGGGCACTTGTCTCATTGAGAAGCTCTACCTGTACAGATGCCTCTGCACCTGCTGCTGTCACTGCATTTACGGTATCAGCAAGGCTCTTTGTATATTTGATTACTGCCGGGATGATCTGCTTGCTTGCAATATCGATCATAGCACGTGCTTCGATATTGATAGCCTTTGCATAGTTTTCAAACTTGATCTCGACACGTGATTCCAGTTCTGCCTTTGTAAATACGCCAAACTTGCCAAAGAGTTTGATCGCCTTATCTGTGGTAAGGGCAGGAATGGCATCTACCATGGACTTAATGTTCGGAAGTCCTCTTCTTTCAGCTTCTTCTACCCATTCATCAGAGTAGCCGTTGCCGTTGAAGACGATCCTCTGGTGTTCGTTTGCGTACTGCTTGATCAGGTCATGCACTGCTGTATCAAAGTCATCTGCCTTCTCAAGGATATCACACGCATCAGAAAATGCTTCTGCAACGATGGTGTTTAATACGATGTTCGGTGAAGCGATAGAATCGCGTGAGCCAACCATACGGAACTCAAATTTATTTCCTGTGAAAGCAAACGGTGATGTCCTGTTGCGGTCTGTAGCATCCTTTGCAAGGTTCGGAAGGGTCTTAACACCTGTCTCCAGAACGCCGCCCTTCAGGGAATGGGTAGCTGTACCTGTGCTGATCAGCTGTGTGAGCACATCCTGAAGCTGTTCCCCAAGGAATATGGAAATGATGGCTGGCGGTGCCTCATTTGCCCCAAGTCTGTGGTCATTGCCCGGATCTGCTGCAGATTCACGGAGCAGGTCTGCATGTGTATCTACTGCTTTCAGGATACAGGTCAGGACAAGAAGGAACTGGATGTTCTCATGAGGTGTCTTGCCCGGATCCAGAAGATTGATTCCGTCGTCTGTAATAATAGACCAGTTGTTATGTTTACCGGAACCATTTACGCCTGCAAATGGTTTTTCATGAAGCAAACACTTCATACCGTGCTGGCATGCAACTCTCTTCAGGGTCTGCATAACAATCTGGTTGTGGTCAACTGCCACATTTGCCTCTGCATAGATCGGAGCCAGCTCGTGCTGTGCAGGAGCTACTTCGTTGTGCTGTGTCTTTGCAGAAACACCAAGTTTCCAAAGCTGTTCGTTCACATCCTTCATGAAAGAAGCGATCCTCTGGCGGATGGTTCCGAAGTAATGGTCATCAAGCTCCTGTCCTTTCGGCGGCATTGCACCGAAGAGTGTACGGCCTGTAAAGATAAGGTCTTTTCTCTGAAGGAACTTCTTCTCATCTACAAGGAAGTATTCCTGCTCCGGTCCTACGGAAGGAGTTACCTTCTTGGAGGTAGTATTTCCAAACAGCCTTAACAGTCTCAAGGCCTGTGTATTGATGGCTTCCATAGAACGCAGAAGCGGTGTCTTCTGGTCCAGTGCCTCTCCTGTGTAAGAACAGAAAGCAGTAGGAATACAAAGAATAGCGCCTGCTGCATCATGGCGTACAAATGCCGGTGAAGTGCAGTCCCATGCTGTATATCCTCTCGCCTCGAATGTCGCTCTCAGTCCGCCTGACGGGAAAGAAGATGCATCCGGCTCACCTTTGATCAATTCTTTTCCGGAAAACTCCATCAAAATCGTTCCGTCCGGGTTCGGTGCCGTGATAAACGAGTCATGCTTCTCTGCTGTCACACCTGTCAGCGGCTGGAACCAATGTGTATAATGTGTGGCGCCTTTCTCGATTGCCCAGTCTTTCATAGCTGCTGCGATAATATCAGCCGTTGCAAGATCGAGTTCCGTGCCCTCTTCAATCGTCTTCTTCAGTGCCTTGTACACTTTTTTCGGGAGACGTTCCTGCATTACTTTGTCTGAAAAAACATCTTCGCCGAAGATGTCAGCTACATTAAAATACTCGCTCATAATATCCTCCTCTTTTCCCTTAAATCTAAAACAGGGCATTCCATCACTTGTTATGTGGAACGCCCTTGTCACCTGCTCTTAAAATACTCTATCCTCAAATAAAAATCAAGTATAAATTTCGGCACAAAGCCATATTTCAATAAAATTTACAAAATTTGGCTCAAAATCATACGTTGCTTATTCATTTCGCCGGATTCTCTCTCTTGCATAAAATGCCGCCCCTATGACTGCCTTATCCTCATCGTCCTCCGTATAGAGAAGCTGCAGATCCTCTTCCGGATACGGTTTTCTCGTCCGCAAATGGATCCTTTTTGTCAGCTCATCCTGAGGAAATCCTTTCATATTCGGGACTCCGCCGCCGATCAGGACGTAATCCGGGTTTAAGATATTGATCTCTGTAGCCACCGTCATGGCCATCCTGTCCACAAATTGCTTTAGCAAAGGGTCGTTGCCGAAGCGCAGGAACAAGTCTTCCACCTTCGTATCCGGATAGACTTCCCGGCAAAGATACTCCAGATATTTTCCGCCTGCCAGGTTTTCCATGCATCCTACATTGCCACAGCCGCAAAGAAGGCTGCTGCCGTCCACAGGGATATGGCCCAGCTCCCCGGCTGTCCCGTTTTTTCCAAGAAGGATCCGGCCATCTACCATGATGGCATTTCCGATGCCTGTGCCAAAATAGCATCCCACCAAAACCTCGCTGGATGGCAGATGGTATTTTTTCTTATCATAAAGCAGCGCCATAGACACGTCCCGCTCGATCATCACCGGGATACCCAATGCTTCTTCCAGCACATCCACAACCGGAAGGTTCTCCATAAAGGCAACATTGGGCGCCTGCAGGACCACTTTGCGCTCCCTGTCCAGCGTGGCAGGAAAGCCGATGGCAGCAGCTTCCGGCATTTTTCCTTCATCCTCCAGCATTTTGCAGTATTCCCTTACATATTCCATCAGGTCTTTCAAGGGATCCCCGGAAAAAAACACTTCTTTGACGCGCACCTTACGGAAATGCTCACTTCGCCCATCTTCATCCACTGTGCCTATACGGAAATTTGTCCCGCCAATATCAATGCCAATCACATAGGAATGATCCATGTTTCCCCCTGCCTCACGCTCTCACGGAAAATTTGTAAGAAGTCACCGTATCATACTTTTCCCCGGCTTTAAGCAGCGGAGACGGGAACCCTGCCTGATTGATGGAGTTTGGATAATACTGTGATTCCAGACAGAAGCCATGGCGCTTTCCGTAAGGCACACCGTCTTTGCCTTCCTGAGGTGTGATAAAGTTTCCTGCATAAAACTGTACACCACAGCAATCTGTGAAAGCTTCCATTACGATGCCGGTCTTCTCACAGTATGCCTCAGCCATCTTCCTTTGCTCACCTGTTTTATCTGAGAGCACAAAATTGTGGTCATAGCCGCCTACGTATATAAGCTGCTGGAAATCAGCTTCTATGTCCCTTCCGATAGCCTTCGGGAAAGTGAAATCCATGGGAGTTCCATCCACAGGAGCGACCTCTCCTGTAGGAATTGCCTGATTATCTCTTACCGGTGTATATGATTTTGCAGCCAGAGTGAGCACATGGTCCTCAATAGATCCGCTGTCATGGCCTCCCAGATTGAAATAGGAATGGTTCGTCAAATTCGCTACCGTATCTGCATCGGAAATCCCTTCATAGTGAAGGACCAGTTCATTTTCTTCTGTCAGTGTGTAAGTTACGGAAACTTTAAAATTCCCCGGGAATCCCTGATCCCCATCGGGGCTGAACAATGTAAAGGTAATGCTGTTCTTCTCATCATCCGCCTTTATGGCCTCCCACTTGCGGATATGATAGCCATGGTTTCCGCTGTGGAGATCGTTTTCGTTGTCATTGATGTCCAGCTGGTATGTCTTACCTCCGATCACGAACCTGCCTTTGTCAATACGGTTTCCGCTTCTGCCGATGGTAGCCCCAAAATAGCAGGTATTCTCCAGATAGCCTTCCGGCGTATCATACCCAAGTACAACATCCCGAAGTGTACCGGTGCGATCCGGAACAAGGACTTTTACTAATGTTGCCCCAAGGTCTGTCACGCTGATGGACATACCGTTTTTGTTGGTAAGGGTATACAGTGATACCTCTCCAATTTCTTTTAATGATCCATATTTTGTTTTTTCCATTTCTGTTCTTCTACCTGCCTTTCTATATATGTTTCTATCTCTGTTCTTCTTTATTTACCGGTATTCTTATGGTTCCTTTCCATGATCCTCCGGTTCCTGTACTGTGTTTTATTCACTTTCTGCCATCTCCACCGTTTCCTCTGCCACAGAGGATGTCATGATGTCCATAGCCTGCTGGAGGTTCGTCAGTTCAACCAACGTCTGCTCTCCCCCATTTTCGCCGTCACGGGTCCATGCCACCGGTTCGTCTGAGGATACCACAAGATGGTTCGTCTTAAACCGCACCACGTTTTTACTGGATTCATCGCGCATGAGGACTGCTGTGATCACTTCCTGCCAGTCTACGATATTCTGTGGGGTCCGCACCAGCATCACCTCAAAAAGCCCGTCGTTTAATTCCACATTTTTCCCCGGCAGCCCTTTGATCCCTGCTACAGAAGTAGAATTAGTGATCATCCCATACATAAACTGGCCTTCATCGGAGAATTCTTCACTTTCAATTTTCAACGTATAGCTCTTCCAGGTACTGACACGCTTCATCCCTTCCAGCAAATAAGCCGTATGGCCAAGTACATTTTTTAGTTCCTGGTTTGTCTGGTATGAAACATCTGTCAAAAAACCGAAAGCAGCCACATACACAAAGTATTCATCATTAAATTTGCCGATGTCGCAGGAAAAAGGTGCTCCCCCTGCGATCACTTCCGCTGCCTGGTCCATCTGTTTCGGAATTCCCAGGCTGTGGCCGAAGTCATTTGTGCTTCCAGCCGGAATATAGCCGATGGGTCGTTTCACACCGCTCCTCATCATCCCGGTAACTACTTCATCCAACGTCCCGTCTCCGCCGCTGCAGACAAGGATATCGTAATCCTTTGCCCGTTCCTGTGCCACCCGGCACCCGTCTTTTTCTTTTCTTGTAGGATATACCGTAACGTCGTATCCGCTTGCTGAAAAAATTTCAACAATCGCCGATAAATGATTTCTGATCAACCCTTTTCCTGATTTGGGGTTATATATAAACAGCATCTTTCCCATAGTCAATCTCCCATATCACCAAAAATCACATTTCGCTTCTAATTGTCCAGAACCATACATCCGTATGTAATGACCGCCCTGCCTCTAAAGCTTACATACTTTGCGGTCATACGTATACAACCCGTTTACTTCTTCCTCAACATCCGACACCTGTGTGTAGACAGCTGCACTCAGTCCTTTCTTTTCAAGCTTCTGTATCTTTTTCTGAAGCTTCTGGAATGCTGCCATAAATTCACTGCCATTGCCATACGTCTTGTATCCGTAAGATGCATTGGTATACATATGGCCGGGTATCGGATAAGAATACCCTCCATACTCTGAAAGTACAAAAGGCCTTCTGTCTTTCACAACCCTCAATCTCCGAAAATAATTATGTACACTTTTTACATCGCCTCCGCCTTGGTCAAACCAACCGCTTGCGTGGTCCACAAGCCGGGTGGGATCAACACCCTTGATATGCTGGGCAATGCGGACGGAGTCAAACTGTCCCCATCCCTCATTAAAGGGAACCCACATCCCGATACAGGGACAGTTATAGAGCTGCTTCACCATGGCGATGCAGTCCTCTTCCCACTGCAGGCGGGCCTGCTTATCCGTTCTCGCAAAAAAGCGGTAATGCTTATCCCGTACCATCTTCGTCACTGCCGGAAAAATAGTGGGAAGATAGCAGAGCCGGTTCATATTGATGGGGCCTCCGCCGTTGACCATATCCTGCCAGACCACCATGCCGATACGGTCACAGTGGTAATACCACCGCATAGGTTCGATTTTAATATGCTTCCTGAGCATATTAAAGCCCAGCTCCTTCATCTTTACAATATCAAAAACCATGGCCTCATCACTGGGCGGGGTATACAAGCTTTCCGGCCAATAGCCCTGATCCAGCACGCCATTAAAAAAGTACGGTTTATTATTTAAAAAAAGCCGTGGTACTTTTTTCTCGTCTATACCGACGGAGAACTTGCGCATGGCAAAATAGCTGGCAACCCTGTCCTCCTCTGACTGTATCTGCACATGATATAAAAAAGGATCCTCCGGGCTCCAGGGGTTGATCTCCGGCAATACAATGGAAACATTGGCAACTGCCTTCTCTCCCATATGATCATCCAAAAGGGCATGGTGCTTTCCTACAGCCAGATTTCCCACAAAGGAAAACTCCTCCGGCTCGATCCGGCGAAGATAAGTCATCCATTTTCCCTGGATCATAACCAGTACACGGGCCGGTCTTGACATGGTCACTTCCAGCTTGATCTCCCCGGTATCCAGCGAAGGGGTAAATTTCACCTGCTCAATGAAATTTTCCGGGACCCATTCCATCCAGACCGTCTGCCAGATACCGCTTTGGGCCGTGTAAAACATCCCTTCCGGTTTTTGTACCTGCTTACCGCGGCATGCATTCCCTTCATCGGTGTCGTCCTGCACTCTCACCCAGATGGTATTTTTCCCTTCGCGCACCTGGTCTGTCACATCAAAAGAAAAGGCCAGATAACCATTGCGGTGACTGCCCAGCAGTTTTCCATTCCACCATATGATGCAGCGCTCATCCACTGCACCAAAATGAAGCAGCAACCTCTTCCCTTTTGGCACCTCCGCTATGTCAATACTGCGGAAATACCAAAGGTAACTGCCCGGCTTCAGCCTCATGTTCACACCGGAACGCCTTGTCTCCGGAGAAAATGGGACCAATATCTTACCATCGAACTCTTCCGGATGGCTGCTTTTCTTCGTAATAGCATAATGCCAGTACCCATTCAGGCAGATCCAGTCCTTTCGTTGGAGCTGCGGTCTGGGATATTCCGGCAAAACTTCACTGTCTTTTGTATCTTCACTCCAGCACGTCGTCAGTTCACATATCTTTTTTGTTTTTTTCTTTCCTGCCTGCATAGCCGATAACGCATCAAATACACGCATAATATTCCTCTCCCACAGCCATTCAAAAAAAATTCGTCTTTATTATAATCCTTTTTGTAAATTGAACCAAGTGCCTTTTACATTTTTAGGAATCTTTAAGAATCTTTCCTTCTGCCTCCGAATGCGAACCAGCAGATCAGGCCCAAGAAGGCGATTGCCACACCCATCCAGATAACCAAAAGCGCAGGATTATGCTCCGCAGCTGCCCTCGGTGCAAAGGTATCCCAATATCCTTTTAAATAAATGATCACCACAAGGACCGGGATCCCATAAGTCATATAACCCCGCACAAAAGCAGGGACTTTCTTTCCTTTTCCTGCATTTGCTTCCTGAATAAAGCCCTTCCATCCCCAGCCGTTTTTCTGCGTACAAAACATAAGGTACACTAAAGAGCCGAGGGGAAGGAGGTTGCTGGACACAAGGAAATCCTCAAGGTCCATGATCGTTGTGCCGGATCCTAACGGCTGGATCCCGGAAAGGATATTAAAGCCCAACACTGCCGGAAGAGACAGGACAATGATCAGGACAATATTTACTGCCACCGCTTTTTTTCTTGAAGCCCCAAACAGGTCAATGGCAAAAGAAATAATATTTTCAAACACTGCAATAACCGTAGACAGCGCCGCAAAGGACAAGAACAAGAAGAATAAGAATCCCCAGATCCGTCCGCCTGCCATCTGGTTAAAGATCTGCGGCAGCGTGATAAAGATCAGCGATGGTCCCGCGCCAGGCTCTATGCCGAAGGCAAAGCATGCGGGAATGATGATAAGTCCTGCCATCAAAGCTACAAATGTATCCAAAATACCGATATTCATCGCCTCTCCCGTCAGGGAACGGTCTTTATGGAGATAACTTCCGAATATGGCCATCGCACCGATGCCAAGGCTCAGTGTGAAAAATGCCTGAGACATAGCGCCGAAAACAACATCCCCGATCCCGGTCTCTCTCATCTTTTTAAAGTCCGGAATCAGATAAAATCTGATTCCCTCTGCTGCTCCCGGAAGCCGTACGGAATGTACGGCAAGCACCAGAATCAATCCAAGAAGGGCGATCATCATCACCTTTGTGATGCGTTCCACTCCTTTTTGTACACCCAGTATGCAGATTCCAAAAGAAATCACCACAGCAACGATCATCCAAAAAGCCATCGTCTGGGGAGAGGCAAGCATCTCGCTAAACCGCTCCCCGGTGGCCGTGGCATCCAAAGCCTCCCGGCTGAAATCCCCTCTCAGGCAGCGGAAACAGTAATACATCATCCATCCTGCTACCATCGTATAAAACATCATCAGCAAGTAATTCCCGGCCATTCCGAACCATCCATAATGGTGCCATTTCGTCCCTTTGGGCTCCAGGACTTTAAAAGAGGTGGCACAGCTTTTCTGGCTGCCCCGTCCCACAGCGAACTCGCACACCATGATGGGCCATCCCAAGATCACTAAGAAGACGAGATAGATCAGAATAAACGCTGCTCCGCCATATTTTCCTGCCATATAAGGGAATTTCCAAACGTTCCCGATCCCCACTGCACATCCTGCCGATACTAAGATAAAGCCTAAACGGCTACTGAATTTTTCTCTTTCTTTCATTTACCCTTCTCCTATTAATTTTTCCCGTCCGATGCCACTACCCTCGGTGTACCATCAGACTTATATACTACTTAGTATATCGGTTTATCTATAGAGTGTCAATTTATCTTTCCATCTTAATCTCTTTACTTTTCTCATCCTTCATGCCAATACACTTCAGAGGGCAAGTCTTCCCTATAACGTAAAAAACAAAGCACCGCACGCAGTACCTTGTCTTTTTATATTTTCTCTATATATCTTTTTTATAGCTGTTTTGTCCCTCACACGTATGACTGATAATTGTCTTTTCTCAGTCTTCCCATGGACGGATCCGGTATGTCACCCCAAGATTCCTGCAGATCTTACGGCATTGCTCTTCTTCCTCTTTTGTCAAAGTGGTATCCACAGTGGTCAGCACCACATGAGGCACGTATTTTTTGCTCTCTTTCGCAAAGGCAAGCATGGCATCAAAAGACTGGTCCCCGAATTTTGAGCGCACCAGTTCATGGTACTTCTCAGCATTGGGAGTATTCAGGCTAATAGAAACCGTATCTACCAGTCCTTCCAGAAGGGGAGCGATATTCCTGCCATTGACCAGATTTCCAAGGCCGTTGGTATTGATCCTGACAGGCTTCTTATATCGTTCTTTTACGAACCGGGCCACCTCTAAAAGCACGTCCAGTGCCTCTGTCGGTTCTCCAAAACCGCAGAAAACTACTTCTTTATATTTGTCCATATCAAATTTCGGGAACTCTGACAGCACCTCTTCAAGGGAAGGTGTATGCTCCAGCCAGAGTGGTCCGGAATTTTCCATGGTCTCCCGTGTCTGGCGCAGGCAGAAAGTACAGGCACAAGGGCATTTATTCGTCAAATTTACGTATAAATTATCGTGCACCTCATATAAGATCGTCATTGCCGTATGTTTCATTGTAATTCCTTCTTTCTGCAAATCTACTTTATTTTCCATATTCCGGCTTACTGCAATTTATGAAGCACTTCCTCAAAGCAGACACCATCTGTCAGCGGAAGGTCCATTTCAATTGATTTTTCAATACATTTTTTAATAAAAAGAGAGGCTTTGCGGACGGAATCCTGAAATGGAACGCCGTTCACCGCATCTGCCGCAATGATGGCCGCAAAAATATCACCTGTACCGGAACGCTGGGTCCCCACTTTATGCGTCCTGCGGATCTTACCCGGCTGATCCTTCTCATAACAGTAATTGGCGATAAATTCCCCTTGGATGATCCCCGTTATGACTACCTTTTCCGGTCCCATTCCACTTAGCTTTTCTGCCAGGGCACCCACCTCTTTCATACTCCATTTTTCATGATACGGTGTATCAGTCAAAATACAGGCTTCTGTCAGGTTCGGTGTCAGTATGTCTGCGTAGGAAACCAGTTTCTTCATCTCCTCGCACATCTCTGGCGTATAAGTGGAATACGTTTTTCCATAATCTCCCATCACCGGATCCACTACGATCACATTGTCTTCTGTCCCGAAATCTTTAAAAAACTGCAGTACGATCTGTATCTGCTCTTTAGAACCTAAAAATCCTGTGCTGATCCCGGAAAACTGCAGTCCCAGCTTTTTCCATTCCTCAATATATGGCTGCATCCTGCTGGTATAATCTTCAAAAAAGAAACTTTCAAACCCGGTATGGTTGGAAAAAATGGATGTCGGCAGCGGACAGCACTGGATCCTCATGGCCGATATGATGGGAAGTGCCACTGCGATAGAACAGCGGCCAAATCCCGAAAAATCATTGATAACAGCTATTTTTTTCTGATGGTTATGGTTTGGTCTTGTATCACTCATCAAAATTTCCTTTCCTGCATCTTCTCTTTACGCTATGCGGAGCAGACGGAAAACATTTGCCCGCTCTAGGACAAAGCCGATCACATAAAAGATGGCCATGCCGATGATCCCTTCCAGCGTAAGCCCCGGTACCTGCAGCAATCCCGTATAAATACTGCCGTTCATAACTGCCCCTGCGATGGTATAACCGGCGATCATCACTGCCACACCTGCAATAGAAGCCAGCAGCGTTCTCACAGATGCCATGTGCAGCTTCTTTTCTTTTCCCCATGCCAGATATCCGATGGCAAATCCCATGATGCTCTTAATCAGCAGCGTGGGCAGGACCCACTGGGTATATCCGGTCAACAGGTCTGCCAGCGCAGAGCCGATGCCTCCTGCCAAAAGCCCTGTGGTGGGACCGAAAAGTGCTGCCGTAAGCAAAATGCAGGTATTTCCCAGATGCATATACCCCAACGGGATAGGAATCTGGATCGCCATGGTGCTGACGCAGACCAGTGCTATAGAAAGTGCGTTGATCGTAACAAATTTTGCCGTATTCTCTTTCATAATCTCCTCCTGTTGCAAATTCAAGTCGAACGCTTTTTTATTGCAATAGTACAGGAGGATTGGTACTTTTAAAATAACCAGTTTTATACTTTTTAATCAGGCCAGTTTACTCCGCGTTTCCTCGTGGTTCCTCTCGCTTCTCTCTACTTTCGAATAGCACGAACGCCACTCGCAAACGCTTCGCGTCTCCTCGTGGTTCCTCTCGCTTCTCTCTACTTTCGAATAGCACGAACGCCACTCGCAAACGCTTCGCGTTTCCTCGTGGTTCGTTTGACTCACATGTCAGTTGTCAAAAAACGGGAATTGCAAGCAAGCTTGCATTCCCGTTTTTGCCATCTGCCACGTTCGTGCTATTCGTTCCTATTCGTTCATTTTGGCCAGTTTGGCGGCTTGGTCGGCTGCGATGCAGCTGTCGATGATCTCCTGTATGTCTCCATCCATGATCTTGTCCAGCTTATAGAGTGTAAGGTTGATACGATGGTCTGTAACACGTCCCTGCGGGAAGTTGTAAGTACGTATCTTTTCTGAACGGTCACCGGTACCGATCTGGCTTCTTCGAAGCTCTGCTTCCGCATCGTGTGCTTTCTGCTGCTCAATATCATACAGCTTTGCGCGGAGCAATGCAAAAGCTTTTGCCTTGTTCTGCAGCTGTGACTTTTCTGTCTGGCTGTATACGACGATACCTGTGGGATAATGGGTCAGGCGGACTGCGGAATCGGTGGTGTTGACACACTGTCCTCCGTTTCCTGACGCACGCATGACATCGATACGGATATCCTTTTCATCGATCACCACATCCACATCCTCTGCCTCCGGCATCACTGCCACGGTAACTGTGGAAGTGTGGATACGGCCGCCGGACTCTGTCTCAGGAACACGCTGTACACGATGCACCCCGGATTCGTATTTCAATTTGGAGTAAGCGCCCTGTCCTGTGATCATAAAGTTGACATATTTCATACCGCCAATCCCGATCTCTTCAAAGTCCATAGTCTCAACGCGCCAGCGCTGTCTCTCGGCATAATGTACGTACATCCTGTAGATCTCCGCAGCAAACAGTGCAGCCTCATCTCCTCCTGCACCGGCACGGATCTCAACGATAACATTCTTTTCATCATTTGGGTCTTTTGGAAGAAGAAGGATCTTCAGCTGGTGCTCCAATTCCTCAACCCGTTTTTTTGCGTCATTAAGCTCTTCCTTGAGCATTTCACGCATTTCCTCATCAGACTCCTCCTCCAGCATAGAAAGGCTGTCCTCGATCGTCTGCTTGCAATCTTTATATTCTTTATACGCATCGACGATAGGCTGCAGGCTGCCCTGCTCCTTCATCAGCTTCTGGAAACGCTGCTGGTCCCCGATAATTGCAGGGTCATTCAGCATATTTAAAATTTCCTCAAAACGTATCAATAAATCATCTAATTTATCAAACATGGTCTTCCTCCTACCAAAACGGTATACCGTTTATCAACTGACTCTTCCTGATACCACACGGTCAAGGCCTGCCAGATCCTGCTTCACTTCCACATCCAAAAAGCCCTGCTCTTTTAACAATCCGGACACCTGCTCTCCCTGGTCACATCCGATCTCAAACAAGATTCGTCCCTCCGGCAGCAAGTAATCCCTGCATCTACCAATGATCTCCCGGTAAAAATAAAGTCCGTCTTCTTTACCGTCCAATGCCTGATAGGGCTCATGCACCCGTACCTCCTCCTGTAATGTACCGATTACCTCCGACCTGATATAAGGAGGATTTGAAAGGATCATATGGTACTTTCCATGGATCTGCTCAAACAGATCGCTCTGTATCAAATTAACGTCTGCCAAAAGCTGCTTCCGGTTTTCTCCTGCCACATCAAGAGCCTCTCTTGATATGTCAGACGCATCTACAAAAATCCCCCTGCAAAGCTTTGCGAGGCTCACTGCAATACATCCGGAACCTGTACAAAGATCAAGCACACTCATCCCCGGATGTAAATACTTCAAAGCTTCTTCCACCAATATCTCCGTATCCTGCCTTGGGATCAGTACGTGTTCATTGACACGGAAAGGGAAACCCATAAATTCCTGTACTCCCGTCAGATGCTGCAGTGGGATATGAGCTGCCCTTTTTTTCAAAAGCTCCTGATAGTCTTCGGCTTTATGATCATCCAGTTCTTTCCTGCCCTCTGCAAGAAATACTGTCCTGTTTATCCTGGTCACATGTTCCAGCAAAATCCACGCATCCACCGCGGCATCTGTGATCCCATGGTCTTTCAGATACTGTTCTCCTGACTTTAAAGCTTCCCGCAGGTTCATCCCTCATGCTCCTGACCGGCTTTGGGTTCCTCGATTACGTAATGCGTCCCAAACTGCTCATTTTCAAATTTTTTCCAGTCAAATACAGCTTCCACAGAAGCAATTGCCACCTCGATCATAGAATCATCCGGCTCTTTTGTGGTCAGATGCTGCATAGCCATGCCCGGCTTGCTGAGGAAATTGACGATCTTGCTGTCAGAACAGCCTGCCAGACGGATAAATTCATAGGATACCCCTGCGATAATTGGAAGCAGGGCAAGACGCAGCACGATCCTCCAAAATGCAGTATTCACATGGATCAACATGAACAGCGGAATACTGAACACCATGATAAATACAATACTGACAAACATAACGATAAATAAAAAGCTGGTACCACATCTCTTATGCTCTCTTGAGCTTTTACGGACATTTTCCACATTCAGCTCCAGCCCGTGCTCGATGCAGTTGATACACTTATGCTCTGCACCGTGGTACATAAAAGTGCGCTGGATATCCTTCATGCGGGAGATCAAAGCCAGATAACCCACAAATATAAGGAGTTTCACAATGCCTTCCACGATCAGGACCAACATTTCCGAAGAAACGACCTGCCTTAACAAACGGGAAATAAAGTAAGGAAGCATCATAAAAAGTGCAATGGAAAAAACAACGGAAAAGATAACTGTAAGTGTCATCAGCATATCATTGTCATCTTTATCGGAAGAGGAAACGTTTCCCGCTTCTTTTTCCAATTTTTCCTCGCATTTTTTCAGGACTTCATCGGCTTTGTCATTTTTTCCCTGGGCTCTTAATTTCTCTGCTTTTGCCGATGCCTTTTTCCGCGCCTTTTCCTCGCGCTGTGCACGCTCTTCCTCTGTCTCTTCTGCAAAAAGTGACGCAGAATACATCAATGCTTTCATACCCAGAATCAAGGAATCAAAAAAATTCACAACGCCTCGGATGATGGGAAGCTTTACGATCTTTTTGCTCTGGATACGGCTGCTGCTGCAATTTTGAACGTCTACTGCGATATTGCCGTCCGGTGTCCGCACGGCTACTGCATACTTTCCGCCATTTCGCATCATCACGCCTTCAATGACGGCCTGTCCTCCTATTCCGGATGGTTTCATAAAAATTCCTCCGTTATTTAAAAACAGGTTGAGATTTCACAATCTCAACCTTATCTTCTCTCACACTATTTAGATTCAATACCGTATTTCTTGTTGAATCTCTCAATACGTCCACGTGCTGCGGAAGCTTTCTGCTGTCCTGTGTAGAATGAATGGCACTTGGAACAAATTTCTACGTGGATCTCTTTCTTTGTAGAACCTGTTACAAATGTATTGCCGCAGTTACATGTTACCGTTGCCTGATAATAATTTGGATGGATTCCTTCCTTCATGATTTTCACCTCTTCTTCTTATTTTGTGAACTACTGACACCGGACCGCTCCGGCCCGCTTTCTGGTCAATGCTGCTCAAATGTTACCACAGCAAGATACCCCAGACTATCCCTGCAAGTCCCTGCAGTTTAGCCTCAAATGAGACAACATGGGAATAATACCATAAATTCCGCCAAAATGCAACCTCTTTATATGATTTTCTATCCCTAAAACCTTTATATAAATGATGTTAAGATCAAAAGATGCCATACGGATTGTTTCGTGCTTCGCACTCCCACAATCCTTGCCCAATATTCGGATATCGTGGGGTATGCACCCCACTTTTATCCTCATATTTGGGCGGGTCATTAAGTCATATAACCACTCATGTGCAAGCACATCGTGGTTAATGACTTTTGACCCTGGCATCATATAAATTTCTGCTTCCGCACTTTCTGGACCAGTTCTTTATTATCCTTCGTATGGACGAACATGTTTAAGATGTTCTCCACTGCCTCTTCCGACTTCATACCATTCAATGCTCGGCGCATAATGTACACAGCCTCCTGCTCATCCCGGTCAAGAAGCAAGTCTTCACGCCTTGTCCCCGATTTTGGAATATCGATGGCCGGAAAAACACGTTTTTCCGATAATTTCCGGTCAAGTACCAGCTCCATATTGCCTGTACCCTTAAACTCCTCGTATACCACATCGTCCATCTTGCTTCCCGTATCCACCAAGGCAGTGGCGAGGATCGTCAGGCTTCCACCCTCCCGCATTTTTCTGGCTGCGCCGAAAAAGCGTTTCGGCATATGGAGGGCGGCCGGGTCAAGGCCTCCGGAAAGAGTGCGGCCGCTGGGCGGAACAGTCAGGTTGTATGCCCTTGCAAGACGGGTAATGCTGTCCAGCAGTATGGTTACATTTTCCTTCTGCTCCACGAGACGTTTCGCACGCTCAATGACCATCTCAGAAACACGTTTATGATGCTCCGGAAGTTCATCAAAGGTGGAGTAGATCACTTCCACATTTTCTCCCCGGATCGCTTCTTTGATGTCTGTAACCTCCTCCGGACGTTCGTCGATCAGGAGGATCAAAAGCTTCATATTGGGGTCATTCTGTAAAATGGAACGGGCTATATCTTTTAAAAGAGTCGTCTTTCCTGCTTTTGGCGGAGAGACGATCATACCTCTTTGTCCCTTTCCGATGGGGGAAAAGAGATCCACAATGCGCATTGCTGTAGCTTTTGAACCGCGTTCCATGCGCATCCGCTCATTTGGGAAGATCGGCGTCATGTCTTCAAAATTATAGCGCCGCATAGCCTCAGAAGGGCTTTTCCCGTTGATCGATTTTAAATACAAAAGGGCACCGAATTTTTCCTGCTGGGCTTTGATCCTTGTATTTCCGGAAATAATGTCTCCCGTCTTTAGATTAAAACGGCGGATCTGGGAAGGCGAAACGTACACATCGTTCTCTCCCGGAAGGTAATTATCACTTCGTATAAAACCGAACCCGTCCGGCATCACCTCCAGAATACCTGTGGCAACAATACCGCTGTCCAGCTGGGAAAGCTCTGTTGGCGGCTTGTCCGAAAACATTTTTTCTGAACGTTCCGGAACCGTCTTCTCTGCAGATGGTCTCTCTGTATGCTCCAAAACCGGCTTCTCCACAGAGAGCTTGTCTGCACGCTCTTGGCTGCGTGTCCCTGTACCCGGATCTTCTGTGGCACTGTTTTTTTCCTGTGTTTCTTCCGCACCTTTTTCTTTCTCGTCCATTGCGAGCATTGCTTCAATCAATTCGCCTTTTTTCATCGACGAAATACCTTTCATTCCTCTGGCTTTCGCTAAATCCTTTAAAACAGCCAGGGATAATGTTTCATACTTTTCTCTCATAAACACCTCATTCATCTATGTTAAATAAATCATCTGGGATATACGTCTGAACCGACAGATAAGAATCATACCTCAATCATTCTTTTTTACTATATCACATAATATTCGAAAATAAAAGGACAAAATACTTTTTTTGCGGAGCCGCCCAACGGAAGCAGCCCCGTTCTTCTCCCACTCAGCTTTACACGGCCACCGTGATCTCTCTTTTTTCTTCCACTCAGCCTTACCCGGCCACCATGCCGCCCAGCATTCCGCCGCACGCACACAGGCAGAAGGCTACTGCGCTTTTCAAAATCCCGGACTGGACGTCTCGGTCTCCCATAGCAGAAAGGAAGAATAACAGTAAAAAATACGTGGTTCCTAACAACATGCCGTAAAGAAATTTTCTCTTTTCCGCCTGTCGGCCGCAGTATATTCCTCCTACAAAACATGAAATTACGTATGTTACCAAAATAAAAAGCTCCATTTTTTCTGATGTCGCCTGCAGCTTCAACATGATAAACGCCAATACCAGCAGCATCACCACAGTCACGGCACATGCAAGAAATACCCCCTTTAACATGACCGCAGCTTTTCTGCCTTTCCCACGCAGAAGTTCCACCAACATTTCCCCCCTTTCGATCGCCCATATAAACTTTACGTTGCATTTTGCTTGAAACTATTGTATGATTCACAATAACTGTTTTATGTTTTATTTTAAAGGAGATGATTTTTTGACTTCTGAAGACGCCATACAAATTCTGGCGCTATTGATCCTTGTCGTGCTCTCTTCCTTTTTTTCTTCGGCAGAGACGGCTTTGACTACGGTAAACCGCATCCGCCTTCAGGCACTTTCTGAAGAGGGAAATAAGCGGGCTGACATTGTTTTAAAAACAATTGAAAATTCTTCCAAAATGCTCAGTGCTATTTTGATCGGAAACAATCTGGTTAATAATTTTTCAGCGGCACTTGCCACTGCGCTGGCCATCAAGATGTTCGGCAGCGGTTCCGTGGGCATTGTTACGGGAGCACTTACTATATTGATCCTGATCTTCGGTGAGATCACGCCGAAAACATACGCCGCGGCCAATGCAGAAAAGCTTTCTTTGGCATATGCATCGGTGATCTTGGCCCTGATGAAAGTTTTGACACCCGTCATTTTCATCATCAATCGCATCTGCCGCTTCCTGCTGAAGTTTCTCCATGTAGACGCGGATGCTTCCTTGAACACGATGACGGAAATGGAACTGCGTACCATCGTAGATGTCAGCCATAAAGATGGGGTCATTGAAGAAGAAGAACGCCAGATGATTTATAACGTGGTGGATTTTGGAGATTCCCAGGCCAAGGACGTTATGGTTCCCCGCGCCGATGTGGTATCTGTCAGTGAGACTGCATCCTACGCAGAGATCAAAGACATATTCCGTGCGGAAAAGTATACGCGGCTTCCTGTTTATAGGGATGACCGTGACAACATAACAGGTATTGTCAATATCAAAGACTTCTTTTTCAGTGATGATACGGAATCATTCAAAGTCTCAGATATCATGTACAAACCGTACTTTACTTACGAATTTAAAAAGACCTCTGAGCTTCTTGTGGAGATGCAGGAAAATTCAGTGAGCATTGCCATCGTTCTGGATGAATACGGGGCTGCTGTGGGCATGATCTCCTTAGAAGATTTGCTGGAAGAGATCGTGGGAGAGATCCGTGACGAATACGATGAAGATGAAAAAGATTTGATCCAAAAGGTTTCTGAAAACGAATATCTCATTGAAGGCTCTGTCAAATTAGATGATATCAACGATGCCTTGGGACTAAGCCTTCATTCCGAAGATTACGATTCCATTGGAGGCTTTATCATTGAAAGGCTGGACCATCTGCCTGAGGAAAACGAATCCGTTACCACAGAAGAACAGATCCTGCTGATCGTTACAAAAATGGATAAAAACCGTATTGAAACAGTGCGTCTCATATTGCCGCCATCGGAAGAGTCCTCCGACGAGACGGAAGACAAAAATTAAGTGTACCTTGCACACTTCCGCTACTTTATAAAGCATTACAAAGCACACTTTTTTCGTACCGCGACACAAAAAGCTGCTGCCGGGATGATATTCCTACGAATGATCGTTGGAATGATTTCCCGGCAGCAGTTTTTTCTGTTCTCTTTAAAACGTTTCTATCCTTTATTTTTGATGTATACAGATGCAAAATATAGTTCTCTTGATGTTATCCGTTGATGATTCTGGTAGCCCAGACGGCATCTCCCGCAATTCCCGATGTGATGATCCCCACATTTTTATTGGCAGCCTGAACCACCCTGCCATTTCCGATATACATACTCACATGGTATACATACCCATTTTTAGCATAGAAGATCAAATCACCCGGCTTGGCAGAAGAAACCGGAATCTGCATTCCGTATCCTGCCTGTGCTTCTGCCACACGCGGTAGGGAATAGCCAAAGTAAGCATAGATGCTCTGCACAAAACCTGAGCAATCTGCGCCGCCTGTCAGGCTGGTTCCACCCCATACATAGGGGTTCCCCACAAACTGAAGGGCAAAATTCACCATCGCTTCACGGGTCTTGGATTCCTGAGAGGCCTCTTTTACAGATGTCAGGGTGTAGTAGCAGGCTTTATTATCCTCCGGCTGGATCCGAAGGGAAGCAAGCTGCATATTGTTCTCTCCCTTTTTATCCACCTGATCACTGGCCGCCCTACCTGTCAACAATTTGCTCTTTAAGACAAATCCACGTACATCTCCGGACTCTACAAATACCCAGTCATTTTCTTCATCTGCAAGGATATAGCACAAGCCTTGATCCGGCAGGACACCTGTCACGGCAGCAGACTCTTTGCGCTGCTCATAAACCTGTACTTCTCCTTTGGCAACGGCATACTCTTTATCTGCCATAACCTCCTGTACAGTAGTATGTGTATAGTCAAAGGCTTCATTCTCAGTCCGTGCCACCAGAAGGCGGGCTGCCGGAAGCTCATCCAATCCCTTTACATTGACGATACGCTGGGCTACGTCATCTGAGACGATATCCTCCGCTTTTACGAATCCTCTCACATTTCCGGATTCTACATAGTACCATCCGTCATCCTTGTCATCCAAAAGATAACAGCTTCCGTAATATTCCAATTCGCCTACAGTTCTTGACTCTTCTGACTTTTCCTCATAGACCGGTGCACCTTCCGGGTTGGATACGACCCCGTAACGCGCTTCCACCTTTGTAAAGCGGAACTCCAGCTGGATATCAGGAGGCACGACAATATTTTGATGGGCGATCAGCTCTCTGTTTGATTTATATTTTGAAGTCTCTGATTCTTTCTCTTCTGATTCTTTTTTTTCTTTTTCCTTTGCCGTCTCACTGGAAAGCTCTGTCTCTTTGCCTTCCCCTGTCTGTGATTCGGTGGCAAGTGACGTCTCTGACTCCGGCATAGTCTCGGAAGGAGTCTGTCCCTCTGTCAGATTTTCTGTGGAAGATTCTGAAGACGAGGTAGACGGTTCCGATTCCGATGAGCCCTCGCTCCCTCCCGATGTCTCAGGGGGATTCGTCTGGTCTCCTGACGTCTGCGGCGGGTTCGTCTCACCTCCTGACGTCTGTGGGGGATCTGTTTGCGGTGGATTCGTCTCCGTTTGCGGTGGATTCGTCTGCGGTGGATTTGTCTGGGGCGGATCCGTCTGGGGTGGATCCGTCTGCGGTGGATCCGTCTGCGGTGGATTCGTCTCCGCTAACGGGGCAATTTCTGCTTCTTTTCCGTCGGAAGAACTTCCTTCCCCCTCCTGCGCATGGACAACAAAAGCCATTTTATTATCTTTCTGTTTTATATTTTGATTTGTCACACTACTGACTGAACACGATGCCATTGCAAGAACAGTGCACAGCACAGCAGTGAGCAATTTTTTTCTTCGCATGCTGCTTCTCCTATAAGTCTTGTGCTGGTCATTAAGTTATTTTAGCACAGTACCCCGCTGTTGTAAAGCCTTCCCTGTTTCGGGCTGCCTCCCTACTTTGACCAAGTATTCTTAGAAAACAGGATCAAGAGGGGGAATAATTCCAACCTTCCCACTAACATATCAAATGTAAGCACTATTTTTGAAAAATTTGAAAACATTCCAAAATTTTGTGTCGGCCCCACCATCTCCAAGCCCGGTCCGATATTGTTGATGGTGGCTGCTACTGCGGTAAAGTTTGTAGTAAAGTCAAAATTATCCAATGAGATCAGCAATACAGAAATTGCGAAAATAAATAAATAGGAAACCAAAAAAACATTGACAGAGCGGACTACGGAATGCTCCACGATCCTTCCGTCCATTTTTAATTTTTTCACATTGTGGGGATGTACGATCACATCCAGTTCCTTCAAGATAGATTTAAACAGGATCACAATACGTGATACCTTGATTCCGCCGCCCGTGCTTCCGGCGCAGGCGCCGATAAACATCAAAAGGACAAGGATCGTCTTGGAAAAAGACGGCCAAAGGTCAAAGTCCGTGGTGGCAAAACCAGTGGTGGTAATGATGGATCCCACTTGGAAGGCAGATTGCTGAAGCGCTTTCCAGACACTTGGGAACATTCCTGAAATATTTATGGTGATCAAAATAATGGAACAGAGGATGATTGCAAAATAGATCCGCACCTCTGCAGATTTTGCAGCCTCTTTAAACCTGCATTTTAGCAGCAAATAATAAATATTAAAATTCACGCCAAAGAGTATCATAAATACGGTAACGACCACTTGGATATAAGTGGAATAGCCACCGATACTGTCGTTTTTGATCCCGAATCCACCGGTACCGGCTGTACCGAACATCGTGGTAATGGAATCAAAGAGCGGCATCCCTCCTAACAGCAGGAAAACCAGCTGAAGGATACTGAGCCCCAAATACATTTTGTAAAGAAGCATTGCGGTACTCTTTACTTTCGGAACAAGCTTTCCCACAGAGGGTCCGGGGCTTTCTGCTTTCATCAGGTACATGCTGCTTCCGCCGGTGAGAGGCAGGATAGCCATAAGGAAAACCAAAACACCCATTCCGCCGATCCAGTGTGTGAAGCTTCTCCAGAACAGTAAGCAGTGAGGCATGGATTCCACTTCCGGAAGAATGCTGGATCCTGTGGTGGTAAAGCCCGATACCACTTCAAACAGGGCATCAATGTATGAGGGGATGCTCCCTGCGATCACGAAAGGAAGTGCCCCAAATGCACTGAGCACGATCCAGCAGAGGGCAACCGCCACAAAGCCTTCTCTGGCATACATGGATTTGCCCCCTCTTTTTTTCCTTGTGAGCAATACACCGAGAACCAAGCATAAAAGCATTACTGCAAACAGGGAAAACCCTTCCTTTTCCTGATAGACCACTGCCACAAGACACGCCGGTGCCATAAAGAGCGCTTCAAAATTTAATACCCATCCTATGATGTATGTAATAATCCCATAATTCATCTTTGCGTCCTTCTTTTGTCAATTTGTTTACAACAGGATATCTTCTATGTCATTCAGGCCCTTTTGCTGTGTGATAATGACAACACTGTCTCCTGTCATGATCTTGTCAGAACCACGTGGAATGATGGCCTGGCCATCACGGCTGATACAGGCTACCAAGATTCCCTTTTTGATCTTCAGATCCTGCAGCGGCGTATCGGTGGCTTTTGATTTGCTTCTGATGACAAACTCCAAAGCTTCCGCCTTGCCATTGATAATCTTATGGAGTGTTTCTACGTTGCTGCCAAGTGAATTTTTCATGGAGCGCACGTAACGGATAATATGCTCCGCCGTAATATTCTTCGGATGGATCACGGTATCCAGATCCAGCTCCTTGATCACCTCGTCAAAAGCGATCCTGTTAATCTTCGTGATCAGTTTTTTGTTTCCCGTCTTCCGCGCATACAAAGAAAGAAGGATGTTTTCTTCGTCAATATTGGTGAGGGCAGCAAAGCTTTCATATTTTGCAATGCCCTCTTCCAGAAGCAGGTCTTTGTCTGTACCATCCCCATACACAATAGTTGCTTTTGGAAGAAGGTCACACAAGGATTCACACCGCTTCATATTCTTTTCCACGATTTTGACCCGGACACCTCCTGCAATCATGATCTTTGCCAAATAATAGGCCGTAGGACTTCCACCGACGATCATCAAACTTTTAACCCGGTCTACAACGATAGCTGCCTGCCTAAAGAATTCATATGCATCTGCCGGCGCTCCCACAATGGTCACCAGATCTTTCGCATGGAGGACACAGTTTCCGTCCGGAATGACCAGCTGTTCTCCCCGCTCAATGGCACAGATCAGGATATTCCCCATCATCTTCGGCGGAAGATTTGCGATCTGCATATTGTTGAGCACGGAGTTTTCCGGCACGCGGAATTTCAGTAAACGCACCTTGCTTTTTGCAAAAGAGTTTACCTCAATAGCGGAAGGGAACTGCAGGACTTTTGCGATCTCCCCTGCGGCAGCCTGCTCCGGATTGATGATCATGGCAAGGCCAAGTTCTTCTTTAATAAAATTGATCTCAGCATTGTATTCCGGATTGCGGACACGTGCTATGGTATGGCAGTTACCTGCTTTTTTCGCGATCAAACAGCACAGGAGGTTTAATTCGTCTGATCCTGTCACTGCGATCAGCAGATCTGCCGACTCGATCCCTGCTTCAATCTGCGTGGAATAGCTGGCGCCGTTTCCCACGATCCCCATTACATCATACTGGCTGGAAATCTCCTGTACGATTTCTTCGCGATTGTCGATCACTGTAATATCGCTGTCTTCACCGCTTAACTCGATGGCCAAAGACTGCCCCACTTTGCCCAAGCCAACAATAATAATCTTCATAGTATGTATGTTTCTCCTCAAAGGTATGGTATAATGTTAAGGTCAAAAGATGCCATACGGATTGTTCCTGGCATCATGGTATTTTAAAAGTACTCTTTCGCCAATTTTTCAAATTCCGGAAGTGAATGGACAATAGTCTCATAAGAAACACAGTATGCCAGCCGCACATAGCCTGCGCATGCAAAAGAAGATCCCGGAACTACAAGGATATGGTATTTCTTTGCCGCTTCTACAAACTGTTTTTCATCTTCCACTGGAGATTTTAACCAGAGATAAAATGCGCCTTCCGGCTTTACGCAGGTAAAGCCCATCTTTGTAAGCCCCTCATACAATGTCCTGCGGTTTCTGTCATAATACCCAAGGTCAACCTCGCTGTCCACACATTTTGCCACTGCAAGCTGGATCAGGGACGGTGCGTTGACACAGCCGCTGATACGGTTGGCAATGGTGGCTGCTGTGATGGTGTCACCACTATTCTCCACCTCATCCGGGATGATCACATATCCGATACGCTCTCCCGGAAGTGACAGTGACTTACTGTAAGAATACACAACCATCGTATTGCGGTAATACTTTGTCACAAAGGGCACCTCCACCCCGTCAAAGGCCAGCTCTCGGTAAGGTTCATCCGAAATCAAATAAATAGCATGCCCGAATGCCTTCTGCTTTTCTTCCATGATAGCTGCCAAACGGGAGATCATCGCCTCTGAATACACCACTCCTGTGGGATTATGTGGGTTGTTGATGATAACCGCCTTGGTCTTTTCTGTCAGTTTCTTTTCAAAGTCATCCAGATTCAGCTGGAAAGATTCTGTATCCGGATCCACTTGGACCAGAACACCGTCATAGTTGCGGATATAGGAACCGTACTCAAGGAAATAGGGGGCAAATACGATCACCTCATCCCCCGGATCCACCAGCGTCTTCAGGCACACATTCAAACCGCTCCCTGCTCCCACAGTCATGATCAGGTTTTCTTCGGAAAAATTCGTGCCAAACCTCTGGTTCAGGTTATCTGCAATGGCTTTCCGCACATGTGGAAAACCTGCATTGCTCATATACCCGTGTACAAATACGGGATCCTCCTCATCCAGGATCTCTTTGATGGCTTCTTTGATCTTTTCCGGAGCAGGTACATTGGGATTTCCCAAGCTGAAATCATACACCTTATCTGCCCCATACTGCTCTGCCATCTTTTTTCCCTCTTCAAACATCGCCCGGATGGCTGAATTATTCTGTAAATACGGTTTCATTTTTTCTGCTATCATGGTAATGTATTTCCTTTCTAAAGCAAAGGGCATGTCAAAGCATGCTTTGCTTTTCCCCGTTTTCTGTGTTTTATCTATTCCTGTGTTTCAAATGGGAAAACAAATTCCTTTAATCCAAACCGGTCTCTTAAACCCGTCAGTTCCTTCTGAACGGCCTCTCCCACCGGCACTCCTCTATCCTTGCGGAACTGCCAGATCTCATACTCCTTTTCTCCTGCCGTATAGATCCTGTCATGCCCCGGAGCTTTTTCTGAGGCGCGAAGCTCACGGAGGATGTTTCCGGCGATCTTTTTAAAGGTATCTGCCCCCATAAATGCTTCTGTGTCAATGGCGATGAAGAAATGGCCCAGCGGGTACGGAATCTTGTTTCCATTTTCGTCCAGTCCGCTCAACATGCGCAGATAGCTGCCTGCCTGCAAAGCCGCAGACAATATCTCTACCACAGTGGCATAGCCGTAGCCTTTGTATCCTGCCAGTTCCTCTCCAATGCCTCCCAAAGGTGCCAGCGCAGCGCGCTTTTCATTTAGAGCCTTTAAGATATCGTTGCTGTCTGTCATGGGTTTTCCATCCCTGCCGATGACCATGCCCGCAGGCGTGTCTTTACCTGTCCGTGCGTAAAACTCAATTTTTCCCCTCTGGGAAATAGACGTTGCGCAGTCAAGGACAAATGGGAACTCTTCGTCTGTGGGAAGGCCAAAGGTAATAGGGTTTGTCCCCAGCATATTTTCCACTCCGAAGGTAGGTGCAATAGAAGGCCTTGCATTGGTGCCGGTAATTCCAATCATATTGTTCTTGGATGCCATGGTGGCATAATAACCTGCAATGCCGTAATGAGTAGAATTGCGCACCGCAACCATGCCCATGCCGTACTGTTTTGCCTTGTCAATTGCCATCTGCATAGATCTGGTGGCAATGACCATGCCCATGCCGTTGTGCCCATCCACAACTGCCGTGGTAGGGGTCTCGCGGACTACCTCAAACTCCGTCACAGGATTTAAGATCCCTGCATCAATGCGGTCTATATAAATTGGTTTAAATCGATTGCACCCATGGCTCTCGATTCCCCGCCTGTCGCTTTCCAACAATACATCTGCACAAATTTTGGCGTCTTCCTCCGGAACTCCTTCCTTCTGAAATACCGCTACCATGAAATCACGCATCATGTCCCATGATACGAAAGGCCTTGTCTCAACCATGCTGTTCACCCCCAAAGAATCCTTCGTCTATTTGCACAGATCGGCAACTACCTGATTGATCACTTTGCCGTCTGCTTTGCCTTTCAATTCTCCCATGACAGCTTTCATGATCTGTCCTTTGTTTTTCGTTGCAAGTACATCTGCAAATTTTTCTTCCAAAACTGCTTTGATCTCATCCGCAGACAAAAGCTTCGGAGCATATTCTGAGATCACATCGTAGCGGAACTGGTATTCTGCCCGTAAATCAGCCCGGGATTCCGGACACGTATCGATCTGCTCCTTCACCGTCTTCAGCTCCTTTAAGATCACACGGTCTGCCAGATCAGCGGGAATATCATCCCTGCAGCCCTCATCGATGGCTGCCTTCTTTACAGCAGAAACTAAAGAAGAGATCGCTTCTTTTCTCGGTTTATCCTTCGCTTTCATGGCTGCTACCATATCTTTTCTAAGTAATTCAATATCCATGTCTGTTCCTCCTACTCATATATAAACTGTAAAACCCGCAAACAGCAGATACTGTGTTTGCGGTTCTGATACCACATTAAGATTTTCTGATATCGTATTAAGATTGTCTAAAGGAATTATTGCAAATATTATCCAAAAAAGCAAGCCTTTCTTTTCCAACAGCCCACGACTATCCGATCCAAAAGTTGTATCCGGATAATAGAAAGCAGAAAGACCCGGCATGGCAGTGGTAAATACCACCGCCTGCCGGGCTCATTTTGAATTAATACAAGTCGAACGCACGTGAGACTTGGCGCGCGATTCTGGTCAGCTGAAGCTGACACCTTTCTTCTCAGAATCGCTGTGCATCCTCGCGGAGCGTTTATCTTAGTCGAAAATCAGATTTCGACTGAGGTAATTACGTCAAGAAATCCTTCAAGCGTTTGCTTCTTGACGGATGGCGCAGCTTGCGCAGTGCTTTCGCCTCGATCTGCCTGATTCGTTCACGGGTGACATTAAACTCTTTTCCTACCTCTTCCAGTGTTCTGGCTCTTCCATCCTCCAGTCCGAAACGGAGACGGACTACCTGGCGTTCACGGTCAGTAAGTGACTCCAGTGCCGTGCTCAGTTCTTCGCGCAGCATAGAAAAGGCAGCAGAATCTGCCGGTGAAAGCGCCGTATCGTCCTCAATAAAATCACCAAGATGAGAATCATCTTCCTCGCCGATGGGTGTATCCAAAGATACGGGATCACGGGAGATCTTCAATACTTCCCTTACACGGCTGACCGGAACATTCAGCCTCTCTGCAACTTCCTCCGGGGTGGGTTCACGTCCCAGCTCCTGAAGCAGCGTACGTGTCATCCGCAGCGTCTTATTAATGGTCTCCACCATATGTACCGGCACACGGATCGTCCTTCCCGTATCGGCAATCCCTCTGGTGATGGCCTGACGGATCCACCAGGTAGCATAAGTACTGAATTTGTACCCCTTTGTATAGTCAAATTTGTCTACGGCTTTCATGAGGCCCATATTGCCTTCCTGTATCAGGTCCAGAAAGGGCATGCCTCTGCCCACATACTTTTTCGCAATACTGACCACAAGACGAAGGTTGGCCTCTGTCAGCTTTTTCTTCGCTTCCTCGTCCCCTGCCTCTACACGCTTTGCCAGCTCCACTTCTTCTTCACCGGACAGCAGCGGAACATTTCCGATCTCTTTTAAATACATCCTGACCGGGTCTTCTGTGCTGACACCCTCCAGCACATCCACGTCATTGATCAGGTCGATCTCGTCATGGTCTGACAGTAATATATCTTCCTCGGATTCCAGCAGCAAATCATCTGAAGCGTCGTCCGGAGATTTGACCTGCAGGATGTCGATACGATTCTTTTCCAGATAATCAAGAATCATATCCATCTTATCTTCCGTAAGCTCCATTCCGTTAAAGGCATTTAAGATCTCGTCATATTCAAGGGTATTCTTTTTTGTCTTTGCCAATGCCTTCAGGCTTTCCAGAGTCTTTATAAACTGCTCCTGTGCTTCATTCATCTATGCTCTCTCCTCATCACTTTCGTTCTTCCTACCATAACATTTTTGTCAAACGCTGTCAACGTTCCCGCAAAAAATGTCACAGCAGTTCCATTGCGCGGTTCTACCTTTCTTTGCTGGAAATCTGCGGTACTACATTCCGCAGGGAGATCACCGGTCCTCCCGTATGCTCAATATATTCCCTCGTAATTCTTACGCTGCCGATATTTTCATCCTTCGGTATCTCATACATAATATCAAGCATAAATTCCTCGATGATCGCCCGAAGTGCTCTCGCACCTGTTCTCTTTTCCAGCGCTTTTTCCGCTATCGCCTCCAGTGCTTCATCATCCATCGTAAGCTCCACCTCATCCAGAGCCAGCAGTTTCTGGTACTGCTTTAAGATGGCGTTGCGCGGCTCTTTGAGGATACGCACCAGCATATCCTTCGTCAAAGCGCTCAGTGAGAAAATGATGGGCAGCCTTCCGATAAATTCCGGTATCATGCCGAAATTGCGCAGGTCCTCCACAGTCACTTTCATCAGCAGGTTCGGGTCTTCATCGTATTTATCCTTTAGATCTCCCATAAAACCAATGGCTGCCTGTTTGTTCAGGCGTTCCTTGATAATGTCTTCAAGACCCGGAAATGCGCCGCCGCAGATGAACAAAATATTCTTTGTGTTTACAGTTGTCATGGGTACCATCGCATTTTTGCTGGCGGCGCCCACCGGCACCTCCACCTCGCTGCCCTCCAGCAGCTTCAGCATTCCCTGCTGTACCGCCTCTCCGCTCACATCCCTTTGATTGGCGTTTTTCTTCTTTGCGATCTTGTCGATCTCATCGATGAACACGATACCCTGCTCTGCGCGGTCCACATCATTATCTGCCGCCGCTAATAACCTTGAAATTACACTCTCGATATCGTCACCGATGTATCCCGCTTCCGTCAGGGAAGTGGCATCTGCGATGGCCAGCGGTACGTCCAGCAGCCTTGCAAGTGTCTTTACCAGATACGTCTTTCCGCACCCTGTAGGCCCAAGCATCAGCATGTTAGATTTTTCTATTTCAATATCATCTGTCATCCCGGTTCCAATCCGCTTATAGTGGTTGTACACGGCCACAGAGATGACTTTTTTTGCATGCTCCTGACCCACTACGTACTCATCCAAACTTGCTTTAATCTTGTGCGGTGCCGGTATGGCCTTGACATCAAATGCTTTTTCAGGCTGTTTTTCTTTTGGTTTTTTCTTTTTTACCTGCTGTCTGGGGATCCCCATTCCTCCAAGAATGTCTGAGAGGTTGATCATACTGATATTCGGTATTTTCGTCTCTTTTTTGCCTTTTTCCTCCTCATCGCCGCCTTCATCATCCTGAATCACCGGCGTCGACATATTGAGCATATCCTGATAAGATATACCGGAAGACTGCATGGCATCAATGGTCTTCTGCATACAATCCTGACAGATGCAGAATTGGCCCCCCATATCTATCATCTTTCCTGTCTGGCTTTCAGGACGCCTGCACAGGAAACAGATTTTTTCGTATTCTTCGTTTAATTCATCTTGATTGCGTTCTTCCATCTTTCACTCCTGCTATTAAGGGCTTTCCCTTCCGTATGCAAAATCACGCTGTCCTTACTCTACCGTCACGGATTTTGCCAGGTTTCGCGGCTTATCCACGTCGCATCCCTTTCCAAGTGCCACGTAGTATCCGAAAAGCTGCAGCGGTATCACGGCAAGGGAATTGGTAAAGTATTTATGGGTCTTAGGAATATAGATCACATAATCCGCAGCTTTTTCCACTTCCGTATTTCCCATGTTCGTCACTGCCAAAAGGAAAGCTCCCCTTGTCTTTACTTCTACCATATTGCTGATCATCTTTTTATACAGGTCTTCCTGTGTGAGCACAGCTGCAACCAGCGTGCCTTCTTCGATCAGGGAGATGGTACCATGTTTTAATTCACCTGCGGCATAGGCTTCGGAATGGATATAAGAGATCTCTTTTAACTTTAAAGATCCCTCTAAGGAAATGGCATAATCGATACCTCTTCCAATAAAGAAAATATCCCTTGCCGCAATATAACGGTTGGCAAATCTCTGGATCTTCTCTTTGTGGTCCAGCAGTAGTTCGATCTGCCCCGGAAGCTGCTTTAATGCTTCCACCATCTCATCAATTTCCTGCTGTGTAACGGTTCCCCGTACCTGGGCAAATTTCATGGCAAGAAGATACTCTGCGATCAGCTGTGTGCTGTATGCCTTGGTGGTGGCCACGGCAATCTCCGGACCGGCCCAGGTATACATTACGTTATCAGCCTCACGGGCAATGGAGCTTCCCACCACATTAACAATGCCAAGGGTACGCACATTGCGCGCCTTCGCTTCCCGGAGTGCCGCCAAAGTATCTGCCGTCTCTCCTGACTGGCTCACTACGATCAGCAAGGTGTCCTCATCGAGGATAGGGTCACGGTAACGGAATTCTGATGCCAGGTCTACCTCCACCGGGATCCTTGCCATCCCTTCAAATACGTATTTTGCTGTAACACCTGTGTGGTAAGCTGAGCCACAGGCTACAATATAGATCTTTTTGATCTTCTTGATCTCATCGTCGCTCATTCCAAGCTCATCGATCTCAATCTTTCCATCACGGATCCGCGGGTTTAAAGTATCCAGAACCGCTTTAGGCTGCTCATAGATCTCTTTTAGCATAAAATGCTCATATCCCGCTTTTTCTGCGGCAGAGACATCCCACTGGATGGTCACTGCTTCTTTTTCGATAGGTTCCCCATCGATGTTATAAAAATGAATACTGTCTTCCTCCAGACAGGCAATTTCCTCATTCTGGATGAAGTAGACATCTCTGGTATATTTTAAGATTGCAGGCACATCGGAAGCGATCAGGTTTCCTGTCTTGGACGTACCTGTGATCAGCGGGCTGTCTTTGCGGACTGCGTATAACTTGCCCGGATGGTCACGGAAGAGGATGCCAAGGGCATAGGAGCCTTCCACACGGTGCATCATACGTACCACAGCCTCCAGCGGATCCCCTTTATAATAATAGTCCAGCAGGTGTGCTACTACCTCTGTATCTGTATCCGATGTAAATTTATATCCTTTTTCAATCAAATGATTTTTCAGCTTCAGGTAATTTTCAATGATTCCATTGTGAACCACAGCGATGGACTCTGATTCATTGAAATGGGGATGGGCATTCTTGTCGGAAGGGATTCCGTGGGTAGCCCATCTCGTATGGCCAATACCACAGTTACCGGGAAGCTTTTCTCCCCCATGGGTCAGCTCCCTGAGCACCTTCAGCCGTCCCCGTGCCTTTGCACTCTGGATCTTCTCCCCGTCAAAAACTGCTATTCCTGCAGAATCGTATCCGCGATACTCCAGCTTATCAAGTCCGTCCAATAAAACCGGTGCTGCCTGTTCTTTTCCGATATATCCTACAATACCACACATACTTCATCTACCTCCAATACTCTTTATTCATGGTGCACACGTCGATCAGCCATTTCGGTAACTTTTTGTATCCTTTTCCAAGTCGATATCCCACAAATTTACAACCGCTCAGCAACACCAGCTTCGGGATCAGATATATTTTTTTCTGCTCCAGCAAATAAGCTGCCGTCTTCTTTACCATGCGGATCCCTTCACCTTCTGATGGGACACCGGAGAAAATTTCCGGATGCTCCGCTTGGGATACCCCCAGGTCAAAGTTCCTGCGGAACTGTTGGATGCACGTATAATTGTGGGAATGGATGACTTTTGCATCAGCACAGTAGGCAATGGCCCTTCCGGACTGTACCAGCTTTCCCGCAAAGATCATATCTTCATTAAATATGGTCCGCCGCTCAAAGCCTCCCAGCTCCTCATAAACACTTCTCCGGTACATGGCACACACATTCGAACAGAAATACGTCTTAATGCCAAGTTCCGGCAGATCCTCTGACGTTTTTATCCTGCTCTCCTGCCCGTAATTAAACTTCCTCGTATATCGTTCGATGGTATTGCAATCCTTTGCCGGAAGCTGTCTGGCATAGGAGGCGCACACCTGGCCATCTGCAAATGGCTTTACGAGGTTTTCCACAAGAAAAGCATCTTGTGGCATGGCATCCTGCGTCATGAACAACAGGAAATCACCGTCTGCCATCTCTGCTGCAATATGGCGGGTGCCTCCGTGGTCAAAATCTTTTTTGCGGATGTGTACCACTGTAATATCTTCGATTCCTTCTATTAAGTTTTCATCAAAGAACTCTTTTTCTGTATTCATCAAAAGGATCTTTGACGGCTTTACTGTCTGTTTTGTCAACCTGATCAAAAGCTCCCTGAGCTCCTTACCCGGACGGTAGACCGGTATGATCACATCGATTGTCTTATCTGGCATTGCCACCTCCGTCTTTTGCTGGATGATGTCTGGGCCAACAGATACCCTATGGATTGCTTCCTGCTGCGCACTCCACAACCCTGCATCATTGGATGCCTGTATCAGAAATGATCTTGTTACTGATCTCCTGTACCGTCTGGGAAGGGGTATAACTCTCATCACCAAACAAATATTGATGGAGCTCCGTAACGTTTGCGGCCAGATTCACCGGCACGACGCAGTCTCCTGCTGCAATATTGGCTGCCGCCTTCTCAAACGGGAAACCAGTGGTATCCACAATGTTGTATTTTGCAATGCCGGTAGCAAGGGCTATAAGCTCTGTATTGCTAAGACTGGTGGAAATGTAATCCATCATTGTGTTTACCATGGCAAGCAGGCTTGTCACGCCCTGACTCTTAGCTCCTTCAAAAATCTTGCTGAGCACGATTCTTTGACGCTCTGTACGTTTATAATCCCAGCCTTCCGTATAACGGATCCTGCAGTAAGCCATTGCCTGAATGCCAGACACCGTCTGGGTGCCTGCATAATCAACCGTTGTATAAGGAACCCCTGTCACCTGGGAGGTCTCCACCAGATAACCGTTTAAATATCCTCTCTCTTCTTCTGTAATATCGAGTTCAATGCCTCCCAGCAGGTCTACTGCCTCAATGATTGCATTAAAATCTACCGTCACAAAATCTGTGATGTCAAGATCCAGGTTTTTGTTCAGCATATTGACAGACCGTTCCGCTCCGCCGCCGGAAAAGCATTCCGTAGCCTTGCGGTATTCTCCGTTTGTGTTGTCAAGGTAAGTATCGCGGTAAACGGATACCAGCTTAATATCACCTGTTTTTTCATTGATACTTGCCACCATAATCGTATCACTGTTGGTACCGCTTTCCAGCTCTCCTTCACGGGAATCCACACCAAACAGTGCAATATTGCGGTAACCGGTTTTACCGATTCCGCTGTTTACCATAATGTCTTTCAGCTTTACACGGTCGATGCGGCCAAGCTGTGCCACAGCCACCAAGCCCAGAGCAAATACAATCAGTACGATGATCTCAATGATAAAGATTGTTTTCCTGCGTTTTTTCTTTTTCTTTCCGCCCCTTTTCGGCTGCTGGGGATCATAATACCCCTTCGGGCCGCCCGGATACCCTTGTCCGCCGTAGCCCTGACCATAATACCCCTGAGGATCTCCCTGATATCCCTGTCCGCCGTAGCCCTGGCCATAATACCCCTGAGGATCTCCCTGATATCTCTGTCCGCCGTAGCCCTGGCCATAATATCCCTGGGGATCTCCCTGATACCCTTCTCCGCTATAGCCTTGCCCCGGATACCTCTGACCGTCATAGCCTGAATACCCCTGACCATCATAACCTTGGCCCGGATACCCCTGCCTGTCATAGCCCTGGCCATAGTATTCCTGCTGTTTCCGCTTATTGCCTTTACTATTTTTTCTTTCTGCCATGAAGCTCCCCTCTTTCAATATGCATTCTTATTTACAAATCCCTTAAACACTGTCAAAAACAAGATCTTTATATCAAGCCCTACAGTCCAGTTCTCAATATAATACAGATCATAATCAATCCTCTTCTTTATAGAAGTATTTCCCCTGTACCCATTTACCTGTGCCCAGCCGGTCATACCGGGACGCACCTGATGCTTTACCATATACCGCGGAATCTCCTCGCGGAATTTTTCCACAAACTGTGGGCGCTCAGGGCGAGGTCCCACCAGGCTCATATCCCCTTTCAATACATTAAACAGCTGGGGCAACTCATCAATACTGGTCTTACGGATGACCTTCCCGACCCTTGTCACACGGGGATCGTTTTTCACCGTCCAGCCCTTGCTCTCCTCTTTTGCTGTCTGCACTTCCATAGAACGGAATTTATACATCTGGAACGGCACGTTGTTCAGCCCCACTCTCTCCTGTTTAAAAATCAGCGGGCCTTTGGAGGTAAGCTTGATCAGAATCGCCGTCACCAGCATGATCGGAGAAAACAGTACAATGCAGACTAAGCCCCCGGCAATATCCATCACACGCTTTACAAACATATTAAACGTATTGGAAAGAGGTACGTGACGGATATTGATCACCGGAAGCCCTAATAGATCCTCTGTATACGGTTTCGTGGGGATGATCTTGCTGTAATCCGGAATAAATTTCGTGTGCACACCTGATTTTTCGCACATGGCAACGATACGTTCCAATTTATTGTATTCATTCAAACCAAGAGTGATGGCGATCTCATCCGGATGGTTTCCCTCTAAAATATAGCTGAGGCTTTCCGTAAACCCAAGGACCTCAATATTTCTGTACAACGTACCGGGAGCAACGTTATCATCAAGGATCCCCATAACCTTATAACCCCACTGAGGATTCTGTACGATCCTGTCAATATACTCCTCCGCAGCACGGCTGTATCCCACCAAAAGCACGTGCTTCTGGTTCAGTCCGATCCTCCTGATATTCCTCAGCACAAGACGGACGATATTCCGCTCAATGAAAGTCAAGGTGACATTCAGGATCAGGAATACACCCACCAGCCATCGTGACACATCCCCTTGGTGCAGCAGGTAGAGCACGGCCATGAAGCTTAAGCCGCCCAATGCATTGGCTTTTACGATATTGCTGCCTTCCAGACGCCTTCCCTGTACCCGTTTCGGCGTGTATAGATTGCAGGCATAATATAAAAGCAGAAAAAATGGCACAATAAATAAAAGTGCCATCATATAAATTTCTGCAGGCAGGACACCTATCTCTCCCCTGTCAGCCGCCACCATCATACCGTACCATGCAATCAAGTAAGATACGATGATCACAATTCCGTCAAGAACCACTTGTATGCGATTAAAATATTTCTGGTTGTCTTTAATCAAATTTTCTCACCCCTGCAAGCTCCGGGCAAAGCGCCGGAGAACCTCCGGACGGTATTCTTCCAAAGTTCGCACTGTATTCTGCAATAGTGTACCATATTTTTCCGGCAGAAAGACACCTTCTTGCTCTTGTCACAGAGTTTGATCCCTTTCCACAACCCGGTGATATATACTTTACCATAACCTTTCCGTATAAAAAAGACCATTTTTATAAAAAAACCTGCGGCTAACAACGGAAAATTTAGCAAAATCTGCAAAAAAGGCATATTTTTGTAGATCAGGTAGATGCTGTTTCTAGAAGAATGGCGCACTTTGAAGTCGTTATAAACGGAACCACTGGTGGCACTTCCCACATGGCGCACCACTGCATCCGGGATATAGTAATTGCGGTATCCCTGGATTTTCGCCCTGTACGCAACATCAACATCTTCCAAATAGGCAAAATGCACTTCATCAAAAAGCCCGATTTTCTCCAGCACCGACATCCTGTAAATAGCTGCCCCCGCGCATGCAGAAAAAACCTCACATTTTTCGGAATAATTTCCAGCAACCTTTCCTTTTCCTCTGGCAAAAGCCCACCCCAGCGCACAGTAATAATCCCCTGCGTTGTCCATGAGAGAGGGATTGTCCATCCGTACCATCTTGGATGAACAGGAAAAGCATCCCTCGTCCTTGCTGATAGCCTTTGTCAGTTCCAGCACAAAATCCGGTTCACAGACAGTGTCATTGTTTAAAAGGATCACGTAAGGAGTTTTCGTCCTCTTTATCCCCTCATTCACCGCCCTGCAGAAACCGTAGTTCTTATCAAGTGCCACAAGGGTGACTTCCGGATACTCCTCCCTTATGATCTTTACGCTTCCGTCAACAGAACCATTGTCGATCACAAGGATGGGAAAGCTTCCTGCCGTCTGTTTTCTCAGGCTGTCAAGACATGGCCGAATATAAATTTCTCCATTCAGGTTCGGTATTACTACTGTAACTTCCTGCATGTTTTGTTGTCTCCTATTTCCGCAGCGAAAAATTGTGCTTACTCAAAGTCAGGTTCGGGCTGTAGCATGGATCTCCTGCCTCTAAGAAATCTTTCCACTTCTCCTGTGCATACTGCACTTCTTTTTTATGTCTTTCCCGCTTTTCGTCATCCACCCCTCTTGATCTTGATTCGTAGTGGTACAATTCTACAAAGGGGTCATATACGATGAGATACCCGGCTGTCACGATCTTCAGGCCCAGGTCCACGTCATTGAACGCCACACTGAGCTTCTCCTCAAGGCCCCCCACCTCTTCATAGACAGATCGCTTTACCATGGCACATGCAGCTGTGACACCGCTTAAATTCATCTGGATGGATGCCCGGTGCATATAGCCTGCGCGTTTTCTCGACATATTCACAAAAGCATGGTCTGCCAGACCTCCCAGACCGATGATGGTCCCTGCGGACTGAATGGTATTGTCCGGGAAATACAGCTTTGCCCCCACCATACCTACTTCTTTTCTGGCGCAATTGCTTAAAAGCTCTTTGATCCAGCCTTTTGTGATCACTTCCGTATCGTTGTTCAGCAGCAGGAGATACTCTCCTTTTGCCTCCCGCGCCGCAAAATTGTTGATGGCGGAATAATTAAACTCCCTATCCCAATACAGTACACGGACACGGTTTTTCTTGTCTATCTCTTTATAGTAAGCGAAGGTCTCCTCCTTCGTACTGTTATTCTCTACGATCAATATCTCATAGTTCTCATACTCCGTCTTTTCCCATATGGACTGCAGGCATTTCTGCAGGGATTCCTTTTGGTCTTTATTTGGTATGAGGATGGACACCATCGGTGTCTCCTTTAGCTGGTAGCGGATCCTGTAATATCCAAGGTCATCCGTCTCTTCCACCTTTGCCTCTACTTTCATTCTGGCAAGGTGTGCTTCAACAGCACGTTTACCCGCATCAAAGGCATACATCTTACTGTCCGGATTATCGGATGTGGAGCCGGAATGAGTCCTCCAATGATAGAGCACCCGTGGAACATGCGCCACCACTCTGGCCGCCTCCGTACACCGGAAAGTAAAATCATAATCCTGCGCCCCGTCGAATTCTTTCCGGAAGCCGCCCACCTGATCAATGATACTCTTTCTCACCACCAGAAAATGGCAGATGTAATTGTTGGATCGCAAAAGATCCAGATTAAAATCAGGTTTCATATTGGGGATCAGGTGCTTCGTCCCCTTGCGGTTGATCTTGTCTTCATCCGTATAGACTACGTCGGTTTCATCATTTTTTGCGATCTTCTCCATGATCTCGTAGAGAGCGTCGCGCTCCAAAAGATCATCATGGTCTAAAAGGCCCACAAAATCCCCGGTAGCCATTTTGATGGCTTCATTGGTGTTTTCGGAAATGCCGCCATTCTTCTCAAGGATGCGGTAACGTATCCTGTCATCCTTTTCCATATATTCTTTTACAATCCCGGTAAGCTTCGTGGTCCTGCTTTCCTTCCGGCCTTCTCCTAGTGTTTTATCCCCATCGGCAAGGGGGCTTGCGTCGGCAAGGCAAAGCTCCCAATTTCCATAGGTCTGGCTGCAGACTGATTCGATCATTTCCCTCAGGAAACGCTCCGGTGTCTGGTACAGCGGTACCACAATACTGATCTTAGCAGGTTTTTTAAAAACTACAGACTTCTGGCGTTCCAGTTCGCCCTCCGGAACCTTGTTTAACCCAAACCAAGTCTCATAATCGATATCCTGTGACTGGAACCGCTCGATCAAGCGGATCAGAAACTGCTTGAAACCGTGTCTTTTTAAATACCGATATCCTTTTTTGATATGTTCCACGGAGAATGCTCCCAAAAGCCTTCCCCACTGAACCCCATATTCTTTCTCTCCCATAAGTTCCTCCGTCCGGAAAATACAAGCTTAAAATCCTTTATATTTTAAAATTGTATCTACGATGTAGCGCACCTGATCCATTTCCAGATTATAAAACAGCGGAAGGCGCACGAGACGTTCGCTTTCTTTTGTAGTGTAGACATCCTCCCCATGGAAACGCCCAAAACGCTTGCCTGCTGTAGAGGTGTGGAGGGGAATGTAATGGAACACTGCATGAATCCCGTTTTCTTTCAAATAAGTAATAAAGTCAGACCGTGTTTCCAGATCCTTCACTTTCATATAAAACATATGCGCATTATGTTTCGCATAATCCGGAACAAATGGCAGCTCTACTGCCCCCTGCTCTGCCAGCGGTGCCAGATGTTCCCTGTAATAATCATATATTTCCATCCGCTTATCATTGATCTCCTCTGCCATTTCCAGCTGGGCATACAGGTAAGCGGCATTCATATCGCTTGGAAGATAGGAAGAGCCATAATCCACCCAGGTATATTTATCGATCTGGCCGCGGAAGAATTTGCTGCGGTCTGTTCCCTTTTCCCGGAGAATTTCAGCTTTCTCCCGATATTTACTGTCATTGAAGAGCAGGGCTCCGCCCTCGCCCATAGTATAATTCTTTGTCTCATGGAAACTGTAGCATCCGAAGTCTCCTATGGTGCCCAATGCTTTCCCTTTATACCAGGCGTTTACACCCTGCGCTGCATCTTCCACAATAAGAAGATTATGCTTTTTCGCTATGGCGAGGATCTCGTCCATGGCACAAGCTACGCCCGCATAATGCACTGGGACGATAGCTTTCGTCTTTTCTGTGATGGCATCTTCGATCAATGTCTCGTCAATATTCATGGTATCCGGGCGGATATCCACAAAAACGATCTTTGCTCCCCTGAGAACGAAAGCGTCCGCCGTTGAGACAAAGGTATAGGCAGGCATGATCACTTCATCACCCGGCTGTATATCAGAAAGGTATGCTGCCATTTCCAGTGCGTGTGTACAGGAAGTAGTCAGCAGGCAGTGGTTGACATGAAAGGTGCCACTCATCCATGCAGAGCATTTTTTTGTGAAAGGCCCGTCCCCGCAAAGTTTACCGTTTGCCATAGCCTGCTGCATATAAGCCAGTTCTTTTCCAGTGCACGGTGCCTTATTAAAATCAATCATTTTTCATCCCTCTTTCCGATCCAATTCTTTCCTACGTGTAATTTGGCAAAAATACAGCAAAATGGCTGTACAGTCCTAAAATAATCGCAAATATCCCCAGATGCTGGTATATGATCCTGCTCCAGTGGTCATCCTTTACCCACCGGGTGATAATATTGCGGTAGCCCAAGGTTACAAAATACATCAGTGGCAGGAACATGGGCATACTGTACCTTCCCTGAGGCTGGTAATCATTTGTATAAGAATAATATACATTCAGGATGTTGGGAATGATCATTGCAAGGAGCATACACCAATTCAGCCATCCTTTTCTCCTAAAATGGCCCTCTTCCCGAAT
>JALFIB010000132.1 GCA_022776305.1 Lachnospiraceae bacterium | reverse complement strand
GCACAGCACAGTTCAAAAACGATATTCATGTATTCATCTGCCTCCTCATCCGTTTCTACCAATGAACGCAGTATTTTTTCCAAGGGGTTAATAAGAGCTTTGAACTCCGGCGTTTCCACGGGACTGTAATCCGTATAGTGGAAATAAATCAACTCCAGAAGTGTATCCACATCTCCGTAAAAATTTGTCGGGTGTTCCTGCATATACTGCTTCAAGTTATTGAGGATTTCTGCTGCCCGTCCGGTTCGGATTCCCCATACTCTTTCCATTGATATCACTCCTCTTTTATCTATTTTCAAGAAGCATCAGGATATCCCTCATACCGGATTTATACAAAAAATCCCCGCATAGAATCCATCGATGGTTCACTGCACTCACATACCGGTCAATCAGCTTTCTTGCCTCTTTTGAAAGTCCCATTTCTAAGATCGCGTTCTCATGCCGTGTAACTTCCTCTATCGCATCCCGGTATTTCCGACTTTCACTTTGCAATTCCTCTTCCAGCTCATCCGTCCTGATGTCAGAAATTATGTCTACTAAATGGTCGGTGAGGCTCTCCGCAGGTACTGCTCCTATTCCTTGTGGTTCCTTTCCTTCTATCCCCATTATGCTCTTCCGAATACTCGCCAGCATCGTTCCGTAAGAAAACATCATCGATTGTCCCAAATAAAAATGGTACTCTCTTTCGATTAATTCCGCGCTGCTTTCCAAGTTGAAATAATGATTCAAAATCTCATGCTCTTCTGGCGTCAGTGTAACCGCTTCATCTGTTTCGAATACAGCCCGAACATTTGGATGCTGCTGCATCATCTCTTTTATCTGCTTTTTGATTTTTTGGTATTCCGGATGATTTTTTCTTAAGTATTTACCTACTTTTTCGTCTACCCTCTCACTGAGCGTGCTTTCTTTCCATAGAAAATCTTGTCTATATTCCATTTCTAACCCTCTTTTCTAGCTCACGGCTACTTTACTGCATCATGGCTGTTTTCAAGCTCGCAGCTGTTTACTGCCGTGTGGCTGCTTAATGCCGTGTGGTTGCTTACTGTCCCATGGCTCTTTTCATCCACACAGCCGCTTCTATTGCATGGCTTCTTCTGCCGGATTGGCTTTGCAGCCTCACGGCTCTTTTCAGTTATAGAACTATACCACTATTTCTGAAAATAGCAATTCATCATATCCACCGAAAAAGAAGGTTACATACTGGTACTATTACCCTTGGCTCTGTGTGTGCTGTGACCGTCCCCACAACCGGCAACGCCAAAAGACCTCCGAAAGCGAAAAGCTACAAACTTCTCACCCCCGGAGGTTCTTGTACTTTTTCTTCCCCCGCAGTACCTCTTTCACTTTCTCCGGCACCTCAATCAAACCAAAACGGAAGAAGATTGGGTAAATATATGACACACCGCGCAGATCCCCCAAAGATTTCAGACGATCCACAATTCCCGCGCCAATGTTGTTCTCATACGCTTTTAAAATGGTAGACATAGCCCAAGCCCAACGGCAAGAACGAATTACGATTTAACTGCTTTGCAATTCGGATGCCATATTTCAGGAAGATAGCTGTCAACTGTTTATTTGCTGCTGCCGATGAACTCACACCCGGATTATCTTTATTAAAACAATACGGACAAAATAGCTTTCCTGTTTCTTTCAGCTTGCGCTCGTATTCTGCTATTTGCTCATTACCATGGCAGCTTACGTTTGGCCACAGAAACTCATATTTCTCAAGTTTCTTTGTCCGGTCATTGATATACTTTTTGTCACAGAAAAATTCTAAGCAAATTCCTTTTTCAGCCGCTTCCTGAGAAAGTATGTTGCTCCAATAATCAAAACCATTACTGTATGCAATCAAATAATATACTTGCAGATGTGCTCCCTGCGGAAGTAAGCCAATCAGTTTTCTCAAATCTTCCTTCGCTCGTCCTCCGCTGTAAAGACCATCATCAATATACACATACAGTTTTGACGTATCCGTAAATTCCTTACTCTGAAAAGTGAAGTTTCCTTTTGAAGCGATATACTCATATATCAGCTTCTGGCTATGTCCTTTTTCCTGAATGGAGGCAAACACAACATCGTCTGCTGGCTGTTCTGCTGTGATTCTTTCAAGCACTTGCTCCAGAAAATTATGGATTCGTTCTTCTTTGAAATAATGCCGTGTAAGCACATGAAAGGTTTCTGCTAATACAATGCTGCGCTCATCTGGTGCAAACTGCTCCACCCATCTTTCAACGTAGGCAGCATCAAGTGGTTTCGTGAGTTCCGTTCTACGGTAATTCTGGATTATGGTCGCAATCCCTTCAATGTATGATTGGTCGTTCAAAATCATCCCTCCCCCCTAATTTCTCATTGCCCCATATTCTCTTTTCTATCTCCATCCGAATTCTGATATAATCATCAATCTCTTTTTCTGTTGCTTTCCTTACCTGCGGTTTCCCACAGTCCGGACATTGTATCAAATCCTTGTCTGATACAAATGTGTATCTGCAGGCTTCACAAGTCAGGTAGCTCATAAATTGATCTTCCAATGCGGATCATCTCCTATTCATTGTTTTCATTTCAAAAAAAGTGGGTGGCAAAATGCCACCCGGTTTTACAAAGTATCCATTTGAGCGGTTTCTATTAACCTGCTAACTGCCCCGCCAACTCCTGAACTTTTGCGA
>JALFIB010000119.1 GCA_022776305.1 Lachnospiraceae bacterium | reverse complement strand
CTGTCCATCCATCTTCGCATCCAGCAGGAATTGCAGGAATAACCTCAGACGTGTGGCCCTTAGCCTGATAAATTTCTTCCGGAAGTACTACGGTTACCCCACAGATGGTACAACGCTTACCACCGGTACCATAACCATCTTTGGTGCAGGTTGGAGCAACTGGAGCGATATCCTCTAGTACCCCATGGCATGGTGGTATCACTTCTCTTGGACTCAATTCATCATTACAAGCAGAACAATAAGTACCACCCGTAAAACCCGATTGTGTACAAGTTGGGGCCACATCTTCATAATTTGTAACCGTATGCGCTCCTTGATTCTCTTTACAATAATTGTCCGCTGAGTCACCATTTTCATCGGCAACTACCGGCACTGTCATACTCTGCATAAGCAGCATCAGTACCAGCAGTAAGCAAAACGGTTTGGAATTCCTTAATTTTTTCATAATGAATCTTTCCCCCTTTGTTTGTATAAATATTATTGTTTACCTTATTCTTCGCTGACCAGCGGAATGCCGGTTTCTGCCATCTCAATCATTTTCTGGATCATCTGCTCTGCATAGGATCGGAGATCCATTTTCAAAATAGTATCCGTGATCTTTGCCTGTACTTCCCGCGGAACGGAATATAGCGTTAAGCTGCTCTGAAGGAACCGGGTAATCTTATTTTCTATTGTGAAATATAGATCACAAGGTTTTGCCATGTAGGCTCGCATTATTCCGGCAGTCGCAATATCCATCTCGTAAAAATCTTTCAGCTTCGCATCTGGCATATATTTCGAAAATATCTTCTGCAGCCTTTCTGCCATACTGTTATAAATATACTCCGATGTGGTGGGTAGCGAGTAGGCCATCACATAAAGCTCCCTCAGGGGCTCCGATAATTCTGTAATGTATATCTGCAGAGAAGTTTCTATCGAATAAAAAAGAACCGGATCATCCGACACCCCGCCAAACTGCCCTGCGCTCTCAAACTGATTGCCGAACATGATCTTTGCCAGCGTCAATAGAAGTTCTTCTTTGTTTTCAAAGGCTGCAAAAAAGGATGATGGCGTCATCCCTGCTTCTTTTGCGATGGATGCCGTAGTAGTCTTTTCATAGCCGTTCTTCAGAAACAATTTAATGGCTGCGTGCAGCATTTTATTTCTACGTACGATTCCTTTTGGCTGAAGACCTTTTGCCATAGATGCACCTCCCCTCTTATTGATTTGTCTCTGAATATTGATTAACTTTAATATCAATTCCACTTTTGACTATAGTCATATGTTAACACGAAATTACACTTTTGTAAACATCTTGTCCATTTTTCATTTTTGGTCGTCCACAACCATATGTATCAGAGACGAGATTCGCTTTGCGTATCTCGCTCTGATCAGCAGTCGTCAAATGTCCATTCATGCAAGCATGATGTCCATTTTCCTCGTCGCCATGACAAAAAAAGCAAAAGGTCATCCGTTTACGGAATTCCTTTTGCTACTTTGCACTAGTCTTAAATATTTCTTGCCATCTTTCCTGACTTCATCAGCAAAGAAACATATTATATCCAAGCAATAAAAGAAAAAGTATCAGCAATATGCTCAAAAAGATACTTTCAATAAAAAGTCCTACAACCATGCCGGCTGCGATCCAGAATAAAGTATAGCCAATCAGCCTTCGCATTGATACTCTTTCCTTTTCAAAGTTTCTATTATAGCATATGCGTCAAACTTCGTTTTAGAAGCTAGTCTCTTCTTTCGAAGCGTTATGGATCGCCTCATCTACGTCAGGATCAGACTCTTTTTTCGAAGATGTTCCCTTACCTGCAGCAAATTTGTTCACAAAGTCAGGAACCATATCAAGAATCTTCGTAATACTGTCTTGATTTTTTACATTAACAAGCTTTGTGGTGCCGTTCTGTATCACAAGTACGGCACTGGGGGAAATCTTGCCGCCCATTCCGCCGCCTCCGTTGTTTTTCCGCTCTTCAGATTTTGCTGATGCAGCTACGCCAAAAGAAACATCCACAAGGGGGAGAATGATGGTCTGTCCTACTGTGATAGCGTCACCCACTACGGTCTTTGTGGTAATAAAATTCTCCATTCCTTTAAATAATGATTCTACTGTGTTCTGAAAATTCTCAGCCATAAGGGTCTCCTTTCCTATCTCTGCTTTCTTTTCTATATTTCTTTCCTATACTTTCCTATCTCTGCTTTTCTTTCCATACCGGATGATACGCCGCAGCTTTTTGTTTCGGAATCCAAGCCAGAGGATCCGCGCAAAATGGCATACTCGTACATGGCCTCTTATGGTAAGATCAGCCTCAAATATTGCTTCATTGAAATCAGGTGTTAATAAAAACTTATCCGCTTTTGCCGGAAGTACCAAATAGATCAATCCGGTGAGCTGAGCCGTGACAGCAGGGTCTCCCGTGCCAAAATGAAGATATCCTTTTACACTTCTCGGTGAACAGTGCTTCAAAATATATTTGAGATATCCTATCACGTCATTCAGTACATCGCCTGCTTCAAGCTTCTTTGCAAGTTCTGAAAACTCCTGCGGTTTTTTCAATATCCCGCCGATCTTCTTTCCGGCTCCCTCTAGCTTTTCGGGCAGTTGGCATACTGCAATGAAAAGGCGGTGTATTTTTTGTATGAATACTTTTATCTTAAAGATAACTTTTCGAATCGTCCCAATAAAAGCTTCTAATATATTTCTAATCTTATCACATATTCTGTCAAATGAAAATCCTATTTGTTCTTCTTCTGTTTCGTCTGTCTCTTCATTTTCCTTGCCAGAACTACTTTTCCAGTGGGATGGCTCATCGCCTTTCTCTTCCTGCAAACGATCTTCTGCCGGCCGAGCTATCTCATCCGAAATATTATCTTTTGCAGCAGGATCCGTTTCTTCCGCTATATCATCCTTCGCAATCGCATCCCTTTCTTCTCCCATATCATCTTTTGCAGCCGGATCCAATTCTTCTGCCATATCATCTTCCAAAATCGGATCCATGTCGTCTTCCATATCATCTTCCACAGCCGTATTCATTTCTTCCGGAATTCTTTCCTCTTCCTGCGAAGATATCACATCTTCTTTTTTTCTTTTTCCTCTTTCTTTCTCCGGTCTTTTCTTTTTTCCACGCTTTGGTTCAGATCCAAACAGAGGAAGCTTAATGCCAAAAATCCTTACTGCTATTTTACTTTTCGCCGTGCGGTCAATGCTGAACGTGAAACTGATGATGTGGAGCAGCCAGCTTATTTTAACGTTAGCGTACGTCTCATCACCCGAAAATTTTCCTTGCACAAAGTAACGAACAGGTACGAAAGCAATCGCCAGTAATATGAGCAGGAAAAGTGAGATAAGGATAAGAAGTATGATACCGATTATCTTTAGTATGCCCAAAATAAGATGAAACATATGCCTTCGATCCTCCTCTCCTTACTTTGTAATGAATGATGCTACAATTGTTTTTCAAAGTATTTCCGTATATCAGCAGAACCTGTCTTTTCATATACTTCTTCTACAATCTGCTGTACCATATAAATTGCTTCGTAACGTCCGCAGCATATACCAACCACTATAGGGCATTTTTTCCGTTGGTACCAGTGTTTGAGATTCCATGCCGGGATAATCTCCAGCTGGTTCTTCTCATCTGACGGCAACGTGAGCAGATAGGTGTCAACTGGAGTTTTGCCTGATTCTATTTTTTGAATCAGGTCATCTTTTTTCTTTTGCACACTTTTTCCTATGTACAAATCTTTGTACCACTCCATGCCATCCCTCCTACAATGTTGAAATGCCGAAATTCCGCAAACGGCGGAATCCCGGCATCATGTGGTCAAAAGTATTTTCGGTTTCCCCAAAGATTATTCTTTTT
>JALFIB010000117.1 GCA_022776305.1 Lachnospiraceae bacterium | reverse complement strand
CGAGTTGGATGACGACCTTATGATGGAGTATCTGGAAGGTGATGAACCGTCTGTTGATGCCCTGAAGGCTGTTCTTCGTAAAGCAACTTGCGAATGTCAGGCAGTTCCGGTATGCTGTGGTACTGCTTACAGAAATAAAGGCGTACAGAAACTTCTTGATGCGATCATCGACTTTATGCCGGCTCCGACAGACATTCCGTCTATCAAAGGAACTGACTTAGAGGGTAACGAAGTTGAGAGACACTCTTCTGATGAAGAGCCGTTCTCAGCACTGGCATTCAAGATCATGGCTGACCCGTTCGTAGGAAAGCTTGCTTTCTTCCGTGTATATTCAGGAACTATGAATTCCGGTTCATACGTACTGAATGCTACAAAGGGCAAGAAAGAGCGTGTTGGACGTATCCTTCAGATGCATGCCAACAAGCGTCAGGAGCTTGATAAAGTATACTCTGGTGATATTGCAGCAGCAGTAGGATTTAAAGTTACAACTACTGGTGATACTATCTGTGATGAGCAGCATCCGGTAATCCTTGAGTCCATGGAGTTCCCGGAACCGGTTATCGAGCTTGCAATTGAGCCGAAGACAAAAGCTGGTCAGGGTAAGATGGGCGAAGCTCTTGCAAAACTTGCAGAAGAAGACCCCACATTCCGTGCACATACAGATCAGGAAACAGGCCAGACCATCATCGCTGGTATGGGTGAACTCCATCTGGAGATCATCGTTGACCGTCTCCTTCGTGAATTCAAGGTAGAGGCTAACGTTGGTGCACCGCAGGTAGCTTACAAAGAGACATTTACAAAAGAAGTTACAGTGGACAGCAAGTACGCAAAACAGTCCGGTGGACGTGGTCAGTACGGTCACTGTAAAGTTATCTTCACACCGATGGATCCAAACGGCGAAGAAACCTTCAAGTTTGAATCAACCGTTGTGGGTGGTGCTATTCCGAAGGAATACATTCCGGCAGTCGGAGAAGGTATCGAAGAAGCTGCAAAAGCAGGAATCCTTGGCGGATTCCCGGTACTTGGTGTTCATGCGAACGTATTCGACGGTTCTTACCATGAAGTCGATTCAAGTGAAATGGCATTCCACATTGCAGGTTCCCTTGCATTCAAGGATGCTATGAAGAAGGGCGATCCGGTCCTGCTTGAGCCGATCATGAAAGTTGAAGTAACAATGCCGGAAGAATACATGGGCGATGTTATCGGTGATATCAACTCTCGTCGTGGACGTATCGAAGGTATGGACGACCTTGGCGGCGGAAAAATCGTAAGAGGTTATGTACCGCTTGCAGAAATGTTTGGATACTCTACAGACCTTCGTTCTAAGACGCAGGGACGTGGTAACTACTCCATGTTCTTTGAGAGATACGAGCCGGTTCCGAAGTCCGTACAGGAGAAGGTACTGAGTGCTAAATCCAAATAAAGAATAAGGAATCCGTGATCACGAAAGCCTATATGGCTTTATGAGCGGAGAAATTCCACAAAAATTAATAGAATGTCAGCCAGCCGCAGACAAAGGTCTGCGGTCGGCGAAGCGTTTAAAAATAAATTCAACTATATAAAAAATAGCTTGAAAAACCGGCTGTTTTGAAATATAATCAAATCTAGCTGGTGTTTAACCAAACCAAGAAATTGAAATAAGTAAATGATGCGAAAAGCAATTTATTAAGGAGGACATTCAAAATGGCAAAGGCTAAATTTGAAAGAACAAAACCGCATTGTAACATCGGTACCATTGGACACGTAGACCACGGTAAAACAACTCTTACAGCTGCTATCACAAAAGTTCTGGCATCTAGAGTAGAAGGTAATGCAATCGTTGATTTCGAAAATATCGATAAAGCTCCGGAAGAGAGAGAGCGTGGTATCACAATCTCTACAGCACACGTTGAGTACCAGACAGAAAAGAGACACTACGCACACGTTGACTGCCCAGGCCATGCTGACTATGTAAAGAACATGATCACAGGTGCTGCACAGATGGATGGTGCTATCCTTGTAGTAGCTGCTACAGATGGTGTTATGGCTCAGACAAAAGAGCATATCCTTCTTTCCCGTCAGGTAGGTGTACCGTACATCGTAGTATTCATGAATAAATGCGATATGGTAGACGACGAAGAACTCCTTGAGCTGGTAGACATGGAGATCCGTGAGCTCCTGAACGAGTATGAGTTCCCGGGAGATGACACACCGATCATTCAGGGTTCTGCTCTGAAAGCTCTTGAAGACCCGTCAAGCGAATGGGGCGACAAGATCATGGAACTGATGGATGCAGTAGATTCCTGGATTCCGGATCCGCAGCGTGCAACAGACCAGCCGTTCCTTATGCCGGTTGAGGACGTATTCACAATCACAGGTCGTGGTACAGTTGCTACAGGCCGTGTAGAGCGTGGTACACTTCATCTGAACGAGGAAGTTGAAATCGTTGGTGTTAAAGAAGAAATCCAGAAGACAACAGTAACTGGTATCGAAATGTTCCGTAAGCTCCTTGATGAGGCTCAGGCTGGTGATAACATCGGTGCTCTGCTTCGTGGTATCAAGAGAGAGAACATCGAAAGAGGACAGGTTCTCTGCAAACCGGGTTCAATCAAATGCCATACAAAATTCACAGCTCAGGTATACGTACTGACAAAAGACGAGGGTGGCCGTCATACACCGTTCTTCAACAACTATCGTCCGCAGTTCTACTTCAGAACAACTGACGTAACAGGTGTTATCAACCTTCCGGAAGGTACAGAAATGTGCATGCCTGGTGATAACGTAGAAATGACAATCGAACTGATCCATCCGATCGCTATGGAGCAGGGTCTTACATTCGCTATCCG
>JALFIB010000116.1 GCA_022776305.1 Lachnospiraceae bacterium | reverse complement strand
CGAGTGTGAAACATACTTTAATGTAGAGCCAAATAAGGCACAATATGAGTTGTCTGATTTTACATTTGAAAATCTGGACATTCAGGCAAAAAATGATGGCTTTAAGGCAGATGCAGTGGAAAATATGAAAGTTGAAAATGTTCGTGTATTTTGTTTGCATACCAAAGATTGAAAAGTAAAGACAATGAAATATAGAAATATGGTATGGATAAAAACTAGATTTTTGCATTTCATGCAACAGTCACATTGAGCACATTGAACAAAATATAATTAATAAGAGTTTTGCAACTAAAACATCAATGAAATGATATAAATGCAATGAAAGCATAAAAAGATGAAAATATAGCACAAGTTTGAATCTGTTAAAAATAACCTGAATCCGTGAAGTTCGTTCCTTTTTTTACCAGCCCTTGATTTAGAGCTGGTTTTGGGACGGCAGGTGTATTTGACTGACGAATTCAGAGTGATTTTTTCTCTGGGGGCATCTCAACTGACAAAATTGGGTGCACGAAGTCAAAGACCCAGATGCAAGCATCGGGGTCTTTGACCCTCGCGGCAGTCGCCAAATGGACATGCAAGAATGTCCGCTTGGCTCGTTGCTCGCGGGAATAAAGCCCTTGTCGATTATTCCTTTGTACTTACTCTGCTGCTGAGACTTTTGTTCTACATATATCAGTGAACACGTACCTCCAGACATTGCTTTTTCCAAGCCCCATGATTAACTGACGCGCATGAGCAGTGACATGACTTACCATCATAATCAGGTTGCTTATTACGGTGCGGATTCTGCGACGTTTTACATCCCGTTTCTGGCGGGGTGTACGACCTCCGATTGTTCCCTGGCCAATCATTCTGAGGATGTTGTATGCGATGATTCCCAACTCCAGAATCAGCGCATTCGTATCGAATTTGCCCGATGGCAGTCGTTCAAGATCCATATCGGTTTTGATCTCACTGTGAAATTGTTCGCATTCTCCGTGAGCATGATACAGATCAATTACTTCCTGGTCTGTCTCTCCCAGATTGGTCCACCAGGTTTCCACATCAACCTCAGGAATCAGCAGAATCTGACCGGTTTTATCCACAGTCCGTTCCGTGATTTCATAGCCTGCGCGAAGGGTAAATTCTCTGGAAAACTGTTTGCTGGAAACTGTTTTCCAGTCGCTGCCGATATAGACTTTCTTGCCTTCTCTGGGAGTCGTAACATTTTTACAGTACTGTTTTGCCATGTCAAACCATCCGTCTTTACTTTCACGGCGCAGATTTCTTTTGATAATGAAAAAGCACCCTTCTTCTATCAGCACCGCAACATTATCTATGGAATCATTACCGGAATCCAGACGGATCAGCAACGGCTTGTCGGTAAGTCTTTTACACAGACGAATTGTTTCCTGCAGGAATTCTACCGTTCCTTTCTGACAGTACTGCTTTCCCTCGCGAAGCTCAAAATTGACGGCGTATCCCTCTGTGCCGATATACGCCATCATAGGCGCATAACCGTCATAACCTTTGTATGTTCGGGAGACGCCTTCTTTACCGGACTTAGAATTATCCATCGGTGTAACATCGATATCTACCGGAACAAAACCATTCGACAGAGTTACGGGCTGAATCTTATTGGCAAGCAGTAAATCAATATTTTCATTCAGTATTGTCTCCCTGAGGCTGTTTCCGATGTCATCCATTCGCTGACGGAGTGTTTCTTCTGAAGGAATACTTCGAGTAATCCCGAGAGCAGCTTTATAAAATTCTTTATCGTCATCCATCTCATGGACAGCTTCAAAATACGGTTTGCCCATACAGAGCATACCAATATAGGTAAGAATAATATCCCCGTTTTTGATCTGATGCTGGGAACGGTTCTTTGTTACATCCATACGATTCAGCTTTTTTGCGAAGTCGCTTTTTCCAAGAAGGGCACCGACAACTGCAAGGCCACTGGCAGGAATGATACGTTCATTCGTAAATTCGACGATAATATTCTGGCTGCTGCCAAGCGTAATTTTCTGGCTGTTTTTCATGGTAAAATCCTCCCCGGAAATATGATAGACAGGTTGATTATACCACAAATATGTTTCACCCATAGGGTGAATTAAGAAAAAAGTTAAAAAGTTCTGAAACAATTGAAAGCACTGGCTTTGCGGAACTTAGCCATTGCTGAGTTTCACGGATTCAGGAATAACTAAAAATGGTAAAACAGGCAAAAAATTCAAAAAGGGGGGTTGAAATAATTAGTAGCTATGGTATAATCAATATGTCCACAAATTGTATATTTACAATTGTGAAAAATTCTTTAAAGAAAAGGAAGGGATCTAATATGAGACGCAATATTGCAAAAGTATCGGCACTCATCCTGGCGGCCACCACTACTATGAGTCCGATGATGCCAGCAGCAACGACGGTTGCTTGGGCAGATGAGGCAGTTGGAACTGTTG
>JALFIB010000097.1 GCA_022776305.1 Lachnospiraceae bacterium | reverse complement strand
CATGGGCATACTGTACCTTCCCTGAGGCTGGTAATCATTTGTATAAGAATAATATACATTCAGGATGTTGGGAATGATCATTGCAAGGAGCATACACCAATTCAGCCATCCTTTTCTCCTAAAATGGCCCTCTTCCCGAATGGCGTAAAGATCTTTGAAGCTCAGCAGCGTTCCAAGAAGGCCCACAATAATAAAGGTCCACCATAGGAAATAAATGAAATCAGGCTGCATGATAGACATGGCACCGAAGGTCCCGATGAAGCTTCTCACCACAAGATTGATCCAAGTATAGCCCAACGGCTTTTTATTGAAAAGCATGGTAAAGGGCGTCAGCCCCCAATCCTGAGGCGTCGTCTGCTGGGATGGTTTAAAACCGTCTATCGCGTGGATCTCCGCGCACTGCCTCATGGCTTCTCTTCCCAAAAAGTCTCCGTCATAGATAAAGTAATTCCGTACAAACCACCATCCCGCCAGCAAAATCACAATAGCGGATATGTACAATCCCTTAGTCAAAAGCTGTTTGATATCCCAATTTTTCTTTTCCCCAAAGAGGATCGTAAGGCCAAACAGCATGATACTGCAGAGGATAAATCCATATGCATTATAATAGGACAAGGTGCAGATTGCAATACCAACCCCCAGCAGGGAACAATTTCCCCAGGTCCACCCCTCCTTCAGCATGCGGATCCACACATAAGTAATCATAGCTGTGCTGAACAATGCCAGTGAATCATTATTTACATAAGAAGACAAGAAGGCCATATTAGGGAAAAAGGCTACTACCATCACAAACATCCAGCTTTCTCTTTTGGAAAAAAGCTGTTTCGCAATACGGATGGAAAAAAATACAGTTCCCACTCCGCAGGCTACACTTACCATTCTAGCTGCCATCAGAAGTGCATAAGCATGGCTGTTAAAAAAACTCATCACTTTCATGGCAAGAGCGCAAACCATATATGCCAGTATGGGGTTAAAGGCATAGGAAAGCCCCCATGTCTTATTGATCAGCTCCGGCGTATCCCCCTGCGGAAGTGTGCCGGTCTCATAAATATACTGGGCGATCTGGTAACGCATGGTCTCATCCGGCGACACCCCCAAAGGCTGCACCCTGGCCCACATGGTGTAGTATACCATGATGGCAAATAAAAACAGTATCTCTATTTTGTATTCCCTTTTCATCCCTTTGACACTCTGTACGAGATTCATGTTTCTGTCCCTTTCTGTCCCATTTTCATACCTTGAGGGAAAAGTCCGGCTTTTCCAAAGTAAGATTCGGATTATAGTGAGGGTCTCCGTCACGAAGGATTTTTTCCCATCTGTCTTGGAAAATTTCAGTCTCCTTCCGGATCCGCTCTGCTTTTTCAGCAGTCAGCTCCAGCCCTCTCGTCTTTGATTCATAATGGCGGAGGCAGGCGTACGGTGTATAGATCACCTTTTTCTTTGCCTCCCCAATGCGAAGACATAAGTCAATATCGTTGTATGCTACGCCCAGAGCCTCATCAAAGCCTCCCAGTTTTTCGAATAAACTGTGCCGTACCATCATGCAGGCTGCTGTCACAGCGCTGTACGAGCGGGCAGAAATAACCGGGAGTATCTTTTTGGCTTGTTCCAAAGGCATCCCTTCAAATGCATGGCCGGCGATTCCGCCATAACCTAAGATTACGCCTGCATGTTGTATGGTGTCATCCCCATAAAGCAGCAGGGCTCCCACAGCTCCCACATCCTGCTGCCTTGCGTAATTCACCATCGCTTTGATACAGCCCTCTGTGATCATTTCTGTGTCATTATTTAAAAACAGAAGGTATTCCCCTCTTGCACACCCAAGTGCAAAATTGTTGATCTTCGAATAATTAAATTCCCCTTTATAAACGGTAATCTTCACATCCCCATGTTTTTCCAATTCTTCATAATACTCCATGATCTCCCGGGATGTACTGTTGTTTTCTACTATGATAATCTCATATTGGCTGTATCCCCCAAAACGCCTGATGCTGTCAATACATTTTTCCAAGTCCTCTTTGTGGTCTTTATTGGGGATAATGATGGATACCAGCGGCTCGTTCCCATAAATATATGTGATCCTTCTGGTGTAAGGCTGCATCCCTTTTTCCACCTGAGCCAATACGCCCCTGCGGCGAAAATGCGCTTCCAAAGCTTCTTCTGTATCACTGCAGCAAGCAAGCATTTCTTGGGCAATCCCCGTATCGCTGCAGCAAGCATGCATTTCTTGGGCAATCCCCGTATCGCTGCAGCAAGCATGCGTTTTCTGGCCATCTCTCATATCGCTGATATCACAGGGCTGATGATACAAGATCTGCGGGACATGTACCACCTCTTCCGCCAGGTCAGCGGCACGGAGCAAACAGTCGTACAACCCTTCCGGAGATCCCATTTTTTTTGCCAGCCGTCCTGACAGGAGGAATCCTCCTCCGATATAATCTGTGCTCTGCAGATAATAAGGATCAAAATCCGGCTTACACTGGGGCTGCTCAAAATGCTTGCCGTCACTGCTTAACCTGTCACTGTCACAGTAGAACAAATCTGCCTTTGGATGATTTTCTATGGCATCTGCGTATACCTTTTTTGCGTCGTGCTCCAGAACAGCGCCCTCTTCTACCAAAAGCAGATACTCATGATCTCCGGCATCCCAGAGGCTTTTTCCCACGGCTTTGGAGTATCTCCCTGCAACTTCCGGATCCCTTTCGGTATATTCCCCATTCTCTCCAAGCGTCAGTATACGGATAGATTGTTCCAGCTTTGCCCCGCAGTTTTTTTCCTCTTCCGGTCTCTTGGAAAGGTATCTTTCTCTGGCTTTTCTCTGGCCTTGCAGCCATATTTCATAATCAACCGGCCGGCTCAACAGGATTTTCCGGTACAGACGCTTTACTGCGGCACCTGCACCGTTCTTTTTCATATATGCAATTCCTTTATCGATGTTTTTCTTCAGATTCGCCATAGCCTCGTCTTAGTCCGGTATGCGCAGGGAACACTGTCCGTTCACCCGCGATAAGTTTCTGTTATAGTATGGGTCACCGTTTTTCATGATATCCGGCCATTTTTCTTCAAAATAGCGCACCTCGCCTGCAAAGCGTTCCTGCTTTTTAGGATCATTCTCCGGTCCCCTTGTACGCGATTCATCGTGGCACAGCTGG
>JALFIB010000089.1 GCA_022776305.1 Lachnospiraceae bacterium | reverse complement strand
AGAGAAAGACGTGTCTTTGGGAACACTGTTTTGGACTTTTGCAAAAATGGGCGTTATGACCTTTGGCGGCGGTTACGCCATGCTTCCTATTTTGCAGCGGGAAGTGGTAGAAAACAAGCATTGGGCTACGGAAGAGGAGATCATTGATTATTATGCCATCGGACAGTGTACGCCCGGTATTATCGCAGTGAACACTGCAACCTTTATCGGACAGAAGAAAAGAGGAGCGGCCGGTGGGATCATGGCAACCCTCGGAGTGGTATTTCCTTCGCTGGTCATTATTTCTATCTTGGCATCTCTGGTCACAAATTTTTCCCATCTGACTTGGGTACAGAATGCATTTGCAGGTATTCAGGTATGTGTCTGTGTGCTGATTTTTAACGCAGTAATGAAGCTTCTGAAAAAATCTGTAGTAGATAAACGGACGGCAGTCATTTTTATCTTAGTAATGCTGGGGTCTGTCTTTTCGGGTGTATCACCCATCTGGTTTGTCATCATCTCTGCTTTTGCAGGTATCTTTCTTAAAAATCTGGAGGTGAAGACAAAATGATGGTCTATTTACAGTTGTTTTGGGAATTCTTTAAGACTGGTTTGTTTGCAGTAGGAGGCGGAATGGCTACCCTGCCTTTTTTGAAAAATATTGGGGAAACTACCGGATGGTATACGTATAAGGACCTGATGAATATGCTGGCAGTGTCAGAATCTACACCGGGGCCCATCGGAATCAACATGGCTACTTATGTAGGATTTACGGTAAAGGGTGTCCCGGGGGCCATCGTTGCTACTATAGGAGAGATCACACCTTCGATTATTGTTATCCTGATTGTGGCCACCATGCTGAAAAAATTCCGGAACAGTAAGCTGGTGGAAAACGCATTTTATGGCCTTAGGCCGGCATCTACCGGTTTGATCGGAGCAGCTTGTGTCACGGTAGTGCTGGAAGTGCTTCTGCACATTTCCATCCAAAAGCCGGAGGGAAGTTTCTGGAATGTTTTTTCTATTGCAGAGGGAAGTGCGTTGTTTAACTGGCCGGGCATTGTGCTGGCAGCAGTTCTGCTTGTCTTTACCAACTGGGTGAAGCCTACGAAAAAACTGCACCCGATCGTATTTATTTTGTTTTCTGCGGTAGTCGGCGTGGTGATCGGGGCAGTTGGGTAATAAGCTAGAGCGGGTATAATAAAGCAGGAAAAACAGAGATAAATATAATATTGACCACATGGTCTATTTATGCTACGCTACAAAATAGACTTAGTGGTCAATATTTTTTATGTCATAGGAAAGACCTTGCCACGCTGAAGCGTGAAAGTTCTTTCTCATGACATAAAAAGCACTTCGTGCATAGATGCGCACGGATGTGAGATGAGTTTTTTTGCTTCGCAAAACGCATCCGGCGCGAAAAAAGTGTGCTTCCTGATGTTATATGAATTCGCGAGAGTGCGTGAAGCACACTTTTTTGCATTACGAGGAAATTACGATTCTCTATCACGTAAAAATGCTCCGAGAGGATGCGCTCCAGCTCTCACGTGTGTTTGATTTGAATTTGTCTCAATTTGAAGGAGGTTTTATGAAACGAGAAGAAAAAAACAAGCAGATGAAGCGGCGGATCATGGACAATGCAATGGCTGAATTTGCCAAACAGGGGTATGGTGCCAGTTCTGTAAATACGATCTGTGCTGCGCAGAATATATCAAAGGGGATCATATACCATTATTTTAAGACGAAGGATGATCTTTATCTGGCATGTGTGGAAGAATGTTTCAAACTCCTTACAGAGCATATGAAAGAAAATATCTCAGCCGGACAAAACCCTGTGGAGAAACAATTGCAGGACTATTTTGAGATCCGTATGGATTTTTTTCAGAAACATCCTGTTTATCAGCCCATATTCTGTGAGGCGGTCATTTCTCCGCCTGTCCATTTGAAAGCTGAAATACAAATGAGAAAGCAGGTTTTTGATACGTTGAATGTGAGTATTTTAGAGGAAATACTCGAGCTGCTTCCTTTGCGTCCAGATATAAAAAAAGAAGAGGTAGTAGAAATATTTCGGGAATTTCTGGATTTCATCAATGCAAAATATCAGATTGCCCATATATCAACGCAGGAGTTTCAAATGCGTGAGGAAAGCTGCCGAAGAGCTTTAAATATTTTATTATATGGTGTGATTGACAGGTAGAAGGGGCGTCCCTTGCTACAACCGTTTCTCAGTTTGTAACATTCGGTATTCTGGCATGGTTTTATTTGAGCGGACGTTCCATCATTAAGATCCGTGCAAAAGCTTTCCGTCCAACCTGGAACCTGATCAAGACCATAACAATGATAGGAATTCCTACAGCAGTCATTCAGATCTGCCTCTCAGTGGCATCTTCCTTGACGAATATTGTTGTGGCTCCGCTGCCGGGTGCAGATGAGATCATTGCGGCTTACGGCGTTGTCCAGAGACTTATACTGATCGGGTGCTATATCGTTATGGGATTTATGCAGGGGTACCAGCCGGTGGCGTCTTATGCATTTGGGGCTAAAAATGAGGATCGTTTCCATGAGTCGGTACGGTTTGCCTTAAAAGGTTCCCTTGTACTTACTGTGCTGGTGGCACTGACCTATATCCTGCTCTCCAAGCCTTTGATTATGCTGTTTAACCGCAACCCGATCATTGTAGAATATGGCAGATACCTGTTGATCGCCCAAGTTGCCCTTTACCCGGCGTTTGGTTTGTGCTATATGATGACCATCACTTTCCAGACGATCGGAGCATCCCGGTATGGATTGTTCCTGTCCATGATCCGTCAGGGATTGTTTTATGTGCCCTTTATTTTAGTACTTCCAAAACTGTTTGGTATTGTTGGAATCTATGCCACTCAGCCTGCGGCAGATATTTTGACGATACTCGTCTGCATTTTCTCGATGAAACCTATGAAAAAAATTGCATCAAAAAATATGAGAATTGTGAAATAAACGGGTCATTAAGTCATGTAACCACTCATGTGCAAACGCATTGTGGTTCATGACTTTTGCCTCTGGAATCATTCGTATATTTAAAAACCACCTGTACAGACTATGAAATAAAAATGTTACAAGTAATTTTGTGGCATCCGATTTCAACAAATGAGCTGTGAGCTGAAATGGAATCTGGCGGAACATTTTGGGACTGCTCCTGCTACGGATCAAGATTTGATGAGGTCTGGAAAGTACTGGATAATCCGGCAAATGAGGCTCTGGGCTGAAAATGTAAGTTGCACCTGCTGCACTGAGATGGTAGACTTTAGGAAAGATGGATTTTTTCCGAAAGAGGATTTTCTGTACAAGGGGTGGCTGACAGTGAAGATTTTGATGATTGAGGATGATTTGGGCTTAAACAGAGGCATTTCTTTTGCTTTGGCGCAGGAAGGCTATGAAGTGGTTACGGCAGAAAATATGGAAAAGGGGCTTAGGCTTTTTGAGAAGGAGCATCCGGATGCCATCCTGTTGGATCTAAACCTGCCGGACGGCGACGGGATCCAGCTTTGCCAAAGGATCCGTGAACGCTCTGACCTGCCTGTGCTGATGCTCACTGCAAGGGATATGGAAGTGGATGAGATCATGGGGCTTCAGTGCGGGGCTGATGATTACGTGACGAAGCCTTTTTCTGTC
>JALFIB010000083.1 GCA_022776305.1 Lachnospiraceae bacterium | reverse complement strand
CATGAACCACGCATTTGCCATAAAGGGGGAGTATGAGGAAAATGGAAAATAAGACATCTGTATTTAGCAATGGGTTGATCTGGTTTGGGGCCGGCGTGTCCATCGCCGAGATCCTGACGGGAACGTATTATGCCGGCATGGGATTTTCAAGAGGGCTGGCAGCGATCCTTATCGGGCATGTCATCGGATGCCTGATGCTTTTTCTGGCAGGCCTCATCGGGGCATATACAAAGAAAAGTGCAATGGAGACTGTAAAAATGAGCTTCGGGGAAAAGGGAAGTTTGCTGTTTTCCGTGCTCAATGTGCTGCAGCTTGTGGGCTGGACAGCTATTATGATCTACGACGGGTCTCTGGCGGCAAATGGAGTGATCGAGACCGGTGCATGGGTATGGTGCCTTGTGATCGGCATTCTGATTATCATCTGGATCGCCATTGGCATAACCAATTTGAAATGGGTGAATACAGTGGCTATGGCTCTTTTATTCCTTATGACCATCGTGCTCTGCTTTAAGATTTTTGGCGGAGGAGGCCATATGGCAGCTCCCTCCCCTGACGCTATGAGTTTCGGTGCAGCGGTTGAGCTGGCTGTGGCCATGCCTCTTTCCTGGCTTCCGCTGATCAGCGATTACACAAGAGAAGCAGAAAAACCTGTGGCAGCTACGGCTGTCAGCGCCATCGTTTACGGCATTGTCAGCTGTTTTATGTACTTGATCGGCATGGGTGCGGCAGAATTGACGGGAGAATCCGACTTTGCCCAGATCCTGATCCGCTGCGGCCTTGGAATCACCGGACTTTTGATCGTAGTGCTTTCCACGGTTACCACCACATTTTTGGATGCCTATTCTGCAGGTGTATCCAGTGTCTCTATCTGTTCCAAAATAAAAGAAAAATGGTTTGCCATTGCAGTGACGGTGATCGGCATGGTTGGAGCCATCGTTTATCCTATGGATAATATTACAGACTTCCTTTATTTGATCGGGTCTGTCTTTGCGCCCATGATCGCCATCCAGATCGCGGATTATTTTATCTTAAAAAATACCGGGGATGCGGGCACGTTCCATGTGCGGAACCTGGTCATCTGGGTGATCGGGTTTATACTTTACCGCTATTTGATGACGGTGGATATCGTTGTGGGCAATACCCTTCCGGATATGGTGGTGACCAGTGCCTTATGTGTGGTTGCCGGAAAAATCTGGGGAAGCTCGGAGAAAAAAACGAAGTGATTGTACAATTCTGGTAAAATTAGGAAAAAAGTTGATAAAATGAAAAAGAAAAAGGTTGCTGTAAAAAATATTATCGTTTTTGCAGCAATCTTTTATTTACTTTTTGGGGATAAAATTCTATTATATAAGGGATACCAGAAGTGTGGCAGCGCGAAGCGTGGTAAGTATGCCGATGGCATTCTTGAATCCATCTGGCATCTGTTGATACTTGAATCTATCAGGAAAGATCGGAGGAGATATTATGCCGGCAATCTATGCACACGACCGTTTTGGGGCAAAAGTCTCTGAATTGGTAAACGGCCAATTAAAAGATACCATACATGCACATTATACACAGTTTCAAATAGGGCTGCAGGGCCCTGACATTTTTTTCTTTTACAGGCCCTGGTCCAAAAATAAAGTAAACCAGTATGGGACCCATCTCCATGGGATCTCAGCATACCCCTTTTTTAAACATGCACTTTTGGTGGTGCGGAAAAAAGGGCGGGGCAGTAAAGAATACGCATATTTAATGGGATTCATCTGCCATTTTATTCTGGACAGTGAGTGCCATCCTTACGTGGAAAAAATGATCGGGGAGACGGGTGTACAGCACCTTGAGATCGAAGAAGAGTTTGAAAAAATGCTGCTGCGCATGGACGGAAAAGATCCCATCTCTTACCCGAATGCTGATCTGGTGCCCACAGATGAGGAGACGGTAGAGGCCATTTTTCCTTTTTACCACAAGGGGATGACGCCTGAGATCGTGGAACAGTCCCTAAAAGATTTGAAACTTGTAAAGAGGCTATTCAGGCAGCCAACTGCCGCAGGTCAGGCTGTGATCAACACCGCCATGAAAGCGCTCGGACAGTATGGCAAGATGAAGGGGCTGATGAACCAGAGAACGGACAACCCGCTCTGCAAAGAGACAAATGAAGGACTGATACAACGTTTCGATGATTCCGTAGAGATTGCAGTGCGGATGATCGAAAGCTTTGATGAATCACTTACTAGCCAAAAGCCGTTAGAAGAACGTTTCGATCGTACTTTTGAATAAAATGGGAGAGAGATATGGAAAAGACAAAACTGACAAAACTTGAAAAATACTGGATCTTATACGATGTGGGGAATTCTGCATTTATCATGCTGGTATCCACCATCATTCCGATTTATTTTAATTATCTGGCAGGCAATGCCGGTATTTCTGAAGTGGATTATCTGGCATACTGGGGCTATGCCGCATCCTGTGCGACCATTATCGTGGCATTGATCGGGCCTGTGCTGGGATCCATCGCAGATACACGGAATTTTAAAAAACCACTGTTTACCATCAGTATGATCGTAGGGGTGCTGGGCTGCGCTGCACTGTCTTTTCCTACATCTTGGGTCGTATTTCTGGCGATCTTTGTCATTGCAAAGGTAGGATATAATGCCAGCCTGATCTTTTATGATTCCATGCTGGTGGACGTGACCACACCGGAACGCCTTGACATGGTTTCCTCCAACGGATATGCCTGGGGGTATATCGGAAGCTGCGTTCCCTTTGTGATCTCGCTGGTATTTGTGCTGATGCATGAAAAGATCGGTATCACCATGGGCACCGCAATGATGATCGCATTTTTCCTCAATGCCCTGTGGTGGCTTTTGGTGACCATCCCCCTTCTGAAAAAATATGAGCAGAAAAATTACGTGGAGATGCCGGAGCATCCCATCAAGGACAGCTTCCGCCGCCTTGGAGCTACATTAAAGGATATCAAGGGGGAAAAGAATATTTTCATGTACCTTCTTGCATTCTTCTTTTTTATTGACGGTGTATACACCATCATAGAGATGGCCACTGCTTACGGAAGCGCGCTGGGACTTGACTCATCCGGGCTTCTCCTTGCCCTTCTGGTGACACAGCTGGTTGCTTTTCCATGTGCATTGATCTTTTCAAGATTATCGAAAAAATATCCCACAGACCTGCTGATCAAAGTCTGTATTCTTGCGTACACGGCGATTGCCTT
>JALFIB010000057.1 GCA_022776305.1 Lachnospiraceae bacterium | reverse complement strand
GGTTCTGAGTGCTATCCCTTTGTTAAGACGGGCGGTTTGGGCGATGTTATGTATGCCCTTCCAAAAGCTTTAGTGAAACAGAACTGTGATGTGAAAGTGATCCTTCCGCGTTACAAATGTATTCCATGGGAGTATCAGCAGAAGATGATCTATCGCGGATCTTTCCAGATGGATCTTTGTGCTGACGGCAGGTCTTATTATGTGGGAATCATGGAGTACGTCTGGGATGGCGTCGTATACGATTTCATTGATAACGAAGAATTCTTTGGAAACGGAAATCCATACACAAATTTGATCGACGATATCCCGAAATATTGTTATTTTGCAAAGGCTGCACTGGCTGCACTGAATTATATGGATTGGGTACCGGATATCATCCATTGCCATGACTGGCAGGCGGCACTTGTTCCGGTATATCTCAGGACCATGTTTGAAACATCCAAACTGACTTCTGCGAAGACGATCTTGACCATCCACAATTTAAGATTCCAAGGAATTTATGATATTCCTACGATCCGTTACTGGTCAGGGCTTCCGGATTACGTATTCAATAAAGATGCTTTAAAACAGGGCTATAAAGATGCCAACATGTTAAAAGGCGGTTTGACATACTGTAATGTGATCACTACAGTCAGCAATACATATGCAGGAGAGATCCAGACAGCATATTATGGAGAAAACTTGGATGCTCATTTAAGATACCATTCTCACAAATTAAGAGGAATCGTAAACGGTATTGATTATGATATTTGGAATACCAGCACAGATTCCAGACTTTTTGCAAATTATAACATTACAAATGTATTAGAAAAGAAGAAAGAGAATAAACGCAGATTGCAGCAGGAACTTGGCCTTGTTCAGGATGACCACAAGTTTGTGATTGGATTGATCTCCAGATTGACGAACCAGAAGGGACTGGATCTTGTGAACCATATCCTTCCACAGGTTATGGATGAGCATACGCAGGTGGTTGTTCTTGGTACAGGAGATGCCATTTATGAGGATTCTTTCCGTTACTATGAAAATGTGTATAAAGGCAATGTATGCTCTAATATTATGTATGATGAGACAAGGGCACACAAGATTTATGCAGGTGCAGATGCGCTTTTAGTACCTTCTCAGTTTGAGCCCTGTGGCTTGACCCAGCTGATCGCCATGCATTACGGTACAGTGCCGATCGTCCGCGAAACCGGCGGCTTAAAAGATACGGTAGAACCTTACAATATGTTCTACAACTCCGGAAATGGCTTTACTTTTGACCGCTATGATGCAGGATTGCTCCTTGATGCTATCAATAGGGCGAAAACACTGTACTTCACAAACCGCTGGTGCTGGGATGAGATGGTTCAAAGGGATATGGATAAGAACCTTTCTTGGGATAACTCAGCAAAACAGTACAAAGACCTTTATTTGGAACTGACCAGATAAAATAACCTGATGAATCTGTGATTGGATTTTAAAGAAAAAATAAAGAAGGTAGAAACATCATAAAAATCCAAAAAGTATTGCTAGGATGTATTGCTTTCTCAATATAAGTATGACATGAGGCCGGAGATGTCTATTCTTCGGCCTCAATAATAATCTTTTATAGTAGTGTTTAAAAAAGTAAAATGTGGGAGGATATCAAAGTGTTTAAGCAGCTTTGGGATTCGGCTTCTTGGAAAGCAAAAGTATTTTGGGGCTTGGTAGTTGCCCTTACGGTTTTACGTATAGCGCTGTTTCTCAGCATTCCTATCGAGGCATTGGGAAATGCGATCCATGATGACCGGCTTCAGATGAATCAGGCGTGTTATTTGTTTCAGGGAAATTGGCTTGGCGCATACAGCAATACTACCCTTGTAAAAGGAATTTCTTTTCCTTTGTTTTTAGCTGTCTGCAAATGGCTGTGCCTGCCTTATGGATTAGGGCTGTCACTTTTCTATATTTTGTCCATCATCCTGTTTTTGGTTGCTATAAGGCAATTTATAAAAAACCATTACATTGTAGGAATTGTATATTTATTCTTGCTGTATTCTCCGGCCATGCTTTCAAGCTCAACACAGCAAAGGGCTTACAATATTTCCTTGATTCCTTCTGCGGTATTGCTTGTGACAGGAAGCTGTATGGCTTTATTCCTGCGCAGGGAGCAGGGATGGAAAAAGCTGTTGCCTTGGTCCGTTTTAACAGGACTAAGCCTTGTTTTCTTCTGGTATATCCGACAGGACTCCATGTGGCTGCTGCCTTTTGTTCTGGGGGCAATTGGTATCTCAGTGATATGTATTTTACTGAAAAAAGCGGGAAAAGGCTGGAAGGTGTCAACCTGCGTTGTGCTATTGCTGCCTCTTGCTGTGTTTGAGGGGATCTCTTTGGAAATCAGCGCAGTAAATTACCATTATTATGGCGTCTTTACCACAAATGAGCGGACAGATTCGTCCTGCGCCGATGTGATGGCGGATCTTATCCAGATGGATATGCCCAAGGTACGGGAGGATGTCTGGGTATCCCATGACACCGTAGAACACGCGATGGAATTAAGCCCTACTTTTGGTAAAATCAAAGCTTCCGTGGATAAAATCTATGATTCTGCCTGGGCTCCGGATGGGGAGATCATCGGGGATTTGGTGGTATGGGCCCTGCGAGACGCTGTTGCGGATGCCGGGTATTATACAGACGGAAAAACAGCCGAAGATTTTTACCGTCAGGTTCATTTAGAATTGGAAGAAGCTTATGAAATCGGTGCTTGTACGAAGAAAAAGGGGATCTTTTTGTCTTCTTTATCCGACCAGTTTTTGTTTGAGGAAGATTTTGTACCGCTTCTGAAGACATCGTTGACTGCATGGCGCCGCTTGCTGTTTATCGAGGAGACAAACGTAGGCACCTATGAAGGAACGGGAACTGCGGAGGATATCCGGTTTTTTGAAGCAAATGTAGGAAGCCCCGTGATCTATCCGGAAGGTACGGGATTTGATTCTGACCCGGTAAGAGAGGCGGGACAGCGGCCTATCAAGGTGGGAAACCTGCTGATCAAAACGTACAGGTTACTGACGTACCTTCTGGTTCCACTCTCTGTAATCTGCTATATCTGGATGACAGTATCCATGGTAGGTGAGATGAAGAAAAGGAAATATGATATCTGGTACAGATGGCTGATGGTGACAGGACTAGGTGGAGTTTCGGCAGTCCTTATTGTAGAAGTAAGCTGGTTTACTTCCTTTATCAGTACAGCCCAGCATTCCATCTATCATTATTGCACCGGAGCCCATACGTTGTTCCAGTTGATCCAGCTGTTGACGATCTTGTGGGGCGTTGAACGATTAAAAGAGAGAGGGCAAAGGCAACAAAATGCTGATTAGAAAAGAAAAAGGAATGATTTACGATTCTCTTTCTTTTCTTACGATTTTGCGTTCAATTTCTTATTATTTTCGGTATTACCTTGAATGGAGCAGTTGTTCATGCTACAATAGATTTTGATAAAAATTTGAGGAATACGAAGAAAGAGAGGTTCACGGAACTGAAAAAGAAATTGCTGCAGCTCATTCCTGTTTATGCTGTCTTGCCGCTGGCTGTGGAAGTGATACTGAATTCACTGGTGTATGGGGGCACAAAGCTGATCGTAGGAAGCTGGTACCATTACAATATTGAGACATCACTGGATATGCAGATTCCCTTTCTTCCATGGACCGTTTCAATCTATTTTGGATGTTATCTGTTTTGGATCGTAAATTATATCATATGCGTCCGTCAGGGTGAAAAAGAGGCCTATCAATTTTTAAGTGCCGATTTTCTGGCAAAATGGATCTGTTTTTTGTTTTTCCTTTTATTTCCTACGACGAATACACGCCCGGAGATTACAGGAAATGGATTTTGGGATATGGCAATGAAATTTTTGTACCGTGTAGATTCAGCGGACAACCTATTTCCCTCAATCCACTGCCTGACAAGCTGGTTTTGTTACATTGGAATAAGAAGAAGAAAAAATGTTCCAGCTATTTACCGCAGTTTTTCCTGTATTATGGCAATCGCTGTATTCCTGTCTACTTTGACGACAAAACAGCACGTTTTAGTGGACGTAGCAGGAGGTGTTTTGCTGGCTGAAATCAGTTATTTTATTGCATCGCATACAAAGCTGGCAGGTTATTATGGAAAAGCTTCGAGACGTATTACGAAAAGAATAATTCCGAAAAATTTATTTTAGAATGTTAGTTATGATATAAGTGGGATCAGGAAAAGGGGGCGCAGATTGAAGAAGAAAAAGAAAGTGATTTTAAATGCCGCAATATTTCTCATTGTTTTTCTTTTGACCGTATATGGTGTTTTCCATGGGGAAGACATG
>JALFIB010000044.1 GCA_022776305.1 Lachnospiraceae bacterium | reverse complement strand
AGATTACCTGCTTAAGATGCAGGCAGAGGAAAAGCTTTCCGTGGAAGAGGCAAAGGAGCCAAAGACCATCATAATCGACTACGGCGGACCGAATGTGGCAAAGCCCCTTCATGTGGGCCATCTGCGCTCTGCCATTATCGGTGAGAGCATCAAGCGCATCTGCCGCTACATGGGCCATAAGGTGATCGGCGATGTACATTTGGGAGACTGGGGACTCCAGATGGGCCTTATTATCACAGAAGTAAGAAAACGCCAGCCGGATCTGGTATATTTCGATGAGTCCTATGAAGGAGAATATCCGGCAGAAGCACCTTTTACGATCTCCGAATTGGAAGAGATTTATCCTACAGCCAGTGCCAAATCAAAGGAAGATGCATCCTATAAAGAGGAGGCCCTTGAGGCTACTGCAAAGCTGCAGGACGGCGTGCGGGGATACCGCGCTTTATGGCAGCATATTTTGAATGTGTCTGTAGCTGACCTGAAGAGAAATTACAGCAATTTAAACGTAGAATTTGACCTTTGGAAAAAGGAATCAGATGCACAGCCGTACATACCCGAGATGACGGAGTACATGAAAAATGAGGGCTATGCTTATCTGGATCAGGGAGCCCTTATTGTGGATGTCAAGGAGGAGTCCGATACAAAAGAAGTACCGCCCTGCATTATCCTGAAATCAGACGGAGCTTCCCTCTATACTACCACAGACCTTGCTACCATCATCGAACGTATGAAGCTGTTCCATCCGGATGAGATCATCTATGTGGTGGACAAACGCCAGGAGATGCATTTTACTCAGGTATTCCGCTGCGCCCGCAAGACAAAACTGGTAGAAGATGATACAAAGCTCCGCTTTCTGGGATTCGGCACCATGAACGGAAAAGACGGAAAGCCCTTCAAGACAAGGGAAGGCGGCGTGATGCGCCTTGAGACACTGATCTCTGACATCAATGCACAGATGTATAAGAAGATCACTGAAAACCATGAAGTGGATCCCGATGAGGCGATGGAGACCGCGAAGCTGGTGGCGCTCTCCGCAGTGAAATACGGTGACCTTTCCAATCAGGCATCGAAGGATTATATCTTCGATACGGATAAATTTACATCCTTTGAAGGAAATACAGGCCCCTATATCCTGTATACCATTGTGCGGATCAAATCGATCCTGAATAAATACCGGGCAGGCGGCGGAGAAGTGGGAAAAGGCCGCATTCTCTCTCCTGCAAATGAGAGCGAAAAGAACCTGATGATGGAGCTTGTGAAATTCAACAGCGTGATCGAGCAATCTTTTGAAGAGATCGCTCCCCATAGGATCTGTTCCTTTATCTATGATCTTGCCAATGCGTTTAACCGCTTCTACCATGAGACAAGGGTCCTTGCGGAAGAAGAGGAAGCGCGTAAACAGAGCTGGATTCAGGTTCTTGACCTGACGAGAGAGGTCTTAGAGACAAGTATTGACCTGCTTGGCTTCTCAGCTCCGGAACGGATGTAATAAGAAAAAGGAAGTGAGAACGATGAAGTACGTACGGCAGTTTGCAGTGATTTTGACCGTATCATTTATGGGGGAAGTGTTAAAAGCACTGATCCCTCTCCAGATCCCTGCAAGTATCTATGGGTTAGTTTTGATGCTGGCGGCATTGTGTTTCCATATCATACCGCTGGAAGCTGTGAAGGATGCAGGCAAGTTTCTGGTAGAGATCATGCCGCTGATGTTTATTCCGGCGGCAGTAGGGCTGACAGAGTCCTGGAACAAGATCAGTCCTATCCTGCTCCAGCTGGTCATTGTGACGGCAGTTTCTACCATCCTTGTCATGGCAGTTTCAGGCCGGGTAACGCAGCTGGTGATACGCATAGAAAATCGAAAGACGAAAAAGAAAGAGTGACAGTAGATGAAAGAAATGTTGGGAAATTCTGTTTTTTTTGGAGTTATGGTGAGCATTCTGGCCTATGAGCTGGGAATTTTTCTGAAAAAGAAGTTAAAGCTGGCCATCTGCAATCCTCTGCTGATCTCTATTGTCGTGGTGATGCTCATTCTCGCAGCGTGCCACGTGGATTATGAGAGCTATAAAAAGGGAGCGGATCTTCTCTCCTACCT
>JALFIB010000019.1 GCA_022776305.1 Lachnospiraceae bacterium | reverse complement strand
CCTTTATTTCTGTAAGCAGTACCACAGCATACCGGAACTGCCTGACATTCGCAAGTTGCTTTACGAAGAACAGCCTTCAGGGCATCAACAGACGGTTCATCACCTTCCAGATACTCCATCATAAGGTCGTCATCCAACTCGCAGATCTTCTCAACCAGTTCTGTATGGTACAGTTCTGCATCGTCCTGCATATCTTCCGGAATATCTACGATAGAGATGTCCTCGCCCTTTTCATCGTTGTAGATGTAAGCTTTCATCTCAAACAGATCGATAATTCCCTTAAACTCATCTTCCTTACCAATCGGAAGCTGAAGGCAGATCGCATTCTTTCCAAGTCTTGTACGGATCTGGTCTACTGCGCCATAGAAGTTAGCACCCAGAATGTCCATCTTGTTGATGAATGCCATACGCGGAACGTTGTACGTATCAGCCTGACGCCATACGTTTTCTGACTGCGGTTCTACACCACCCTTTGCACAGAAAACACCAACTGCTCCATCCAGTACACGAAGAGAACGCTCTACCTCTACCGTAAAGTCAACGTGTCCTGGGGTATCAATAATATTGATACGATGCTCCAGAGCACCCGGCTGAGGTTTGCAGTTTTCCTGATGTGTCCAATGGCATGTTGTAGCGGCTGAAGTAATCGTGATACCTCTTTCCTGTTCCTGCTCCATCCAGTCCATAGTAGCAGTACCCTCATGAGTATCACCAATCTTATAGTTAACACCGGTATAATACAGGATACGCTCTGTCAATGTGGTCTTACCTGCATCGATGTGCGCCATAATACCGATATTTCTGGTTCTCTCTAATGGATATTCTCTACCAGCCAAAATTTTTTCCTCCTAATTTGTTCAAGCAAAGCACCGTAGCGCAAAGCTTGCAGCAATCTTAATAACACTGCAGCGGCAGCGCTGCGCATCGCCTGTTTTGCCAAGCTGCTTTGTTTTTAGAAACGGTAATGAGCAAATGCCTTGTTTGCCTCTGCCATCTTGTGCATATCTTCTTTTCTCTTAACAGATGCTCCTGTGTTGTTTGCAGCATCCATCAGCTCATTTGCCAGTCTTTCTTCCATTGTCTTCTCGCCTCTCTTGCGGGAGAACATGGTGATCCAGCGAAGAGCCAGTGCCTGACGTCTGTCCGGTCTTACCTCGATCGGAACCTGATACGTAGCACCACCGATACGTCTTGCTTTAACTTCCAGTACCGGCATAATATTGTTCATTGCTTCTTCAAATACTTCAAGAGCCGGTTTTCCGGTCTTCTCTTCCATTCTTGCGAATGCACCGTATACGATCTTCTGAGCTACGCCTTTCTTACCATCAAGCATGATGTTGTTGATAAGCTTTGTAACCACTTTATTGTTGTATAACGGATCTGCTAAAACGTCTCTTTTCTGAGTATGTCCTTTACGTGGCACGTTACTTCCCTCCTTAATTAATACATCATTAAATCACAGGTACTCACGATCGTGTTTCGTGTTTCATGCTGAGGACTTCTATATTAACCTGCAACCACCCGGCAACAAGAACTCCACATAACATAAGGTGAAACAAAATCCAGTTTGTGATACTTAAACGAAACCAAAGAATTATTTCTTAGCGTCTTTCGGTCTCTTAGCACCGTATTTAGAACGGGCCTGTCTTCTCTTGGCAACACCTGCTGTATCAAGTGTACCTCTGACGATATGGTATCTGGTACCCGGAAGGTCCTTTACCCTGCCGCCACGGATCAGAACAACGCTATGCTCCTGAAGGTTATGTCCTTCACCCGGAATGTAGCTTGTAACCTCGATACCGTTTGACAAACGTACTCTGGCGATTTTACGAAGAGCTGAGTTCGGCTTCTTCGGAGTAGCTGTCTTAACTGCTGTACAAACGCCTCTCTTCTGCGGAGAAGATGCATTTGTCGGCTTTTTCTTTAAGGAGTTGAATCCTTTCTGGAGAGCCGGTGCAGTAGATTTCTTTACTGTTGTCTGTCTGCCTTTTCTTACTAACTGATTAAATGTTGGCATTAATCTTCACCTCCTGATTTAGTTGAGTCTTCGCTCGTATGGTTGCTAAAATAATGCGCAAAAAAACAATACGTAATCACGCACCATTACATTATACTTTCGGCGATTTTTCTTGTCAAGCTATTTTTCTATTATTTCTGGCAGGTTCCTGCTGATTTTTTATGGATTTCTCTTATAAATTTCTTAAATCACTGGACAATGCATTTTCAGTAATGATACAATATCGGAAATTCTGAAGTCAACCTATTAATAGGAAAGAATAAGTGAGGTTATGATATGATAAAATTTCTGAAACCATTCTCTTTTCTCCCCGCGATCCTGATGATGTACATGATTTTCAGCTTTTCTTCCCAAGATGGTGTTACCTCTTCACAGCTGAGTTATAAAGTCAGTTACAAGATTATTGAGACAGGCGGCGAGATACTGGGAGCCGATTTTGAACCTTGGGAAATCGACAGCCTTGCCACCCGCTTCCATGGAGTAGTGCGAAAGATCGCCCATATGACCGAGTATTTTGCTCTGGCAGTGGCTGTGGCTTTTCCTCTGTACGTCTATGGTCTTCGGGGAATTCTCTTAATGCTTGTCGCCGGCATGTTCTGTGTGGCTTTTGCCTGTGGGGATGAATACCATCAGTCTTATGTGGAGGGACGCGGTCCTTCTACAAGAGATGTGCTCATTGATTCCTTCGGGGTTTTCTGGGGCATCGTACTAGTGCGGATCGTAGGCTGGACAGGGAGAAAAACAATTTTCCGTCCTTTTACTAGGAAGAAAAAGAAAAAAAACCAGAATCAGGAAAATATGAATTATAACGCTCCCCCTTATATGGGTTATCCACATGATGGATACGGTCAGCCCCCTTACGCACAACAGGAAAACGTGTCTTATTATCCACCACGCAATCCACAGTCTTATGGACAGCCACCTTATGAACAGCAGGCTGTCGGGCGGCCTCCCTATAATCAACAGAACAGCGGACGCTCTCCTTACGAGAAGCAAGCTGGCGGACAGCCACCTTATGGACAACCACCTTACGGACAACCACCTTACGGACAGCCGCCTTATGGACAGCCGCCTTACGGCTACGGTCCGAACCGGATGGAAGCAGGCTACAGCAATACTTCCGACAAATTATCCGAAGACATGTCTTTCAAAAAATTGATGAGAGACCTCAAGGAGCAGAAAAAAGGACAAAAGCAGGAAACAAAGCAGGATTCTTAGCTTTTAAAAAAGCAGAGCCACCAAATCGGTGAGCCTGCTTTTTTTATCATAAACAATTCAAGAAACATAAAGCAGAAAAATAAGCAGGTGAAACGAGACGTGCGCCACTAGGCGCATACGATAAAAAGACCGCTGCGCCAAAACAAACACAGCGGTCTTTTATCGTTTTATTTATTCGTCACTTTCTGTTACGCCTACGGGAATATCCTCTGAAACTTCTTCCCCTTCAGCGTCTTCTGCAGGAGCATCTTCCTCTCCAACTGATTCATCCATTTCTTCAAGGTTCAGTTCACTATCTTCATCCAGCTCATCAAAGGAAAGATCATCCTCTGCCAGATCCTCCTCATACTGATAGTCATCTGTTCCTGTAATATCCAGCTTGACATCACGGTAACGCTTCATACCGGTACCTGCCGGAATCAGCTTACCAATGATAACGTTCTCTTTCAGACCGATCAGCGGATCTACCTTACCCTTGATGGCAGCTTCTGTCAGGACCTTTGTTGTCTCCTGGAAGGAGGCTGCGGACAGGAAGGAGTTCGTTGCAAGGGCAGCCTTTGTAATACCAAGCATAACACGTTTTCCGTCAGCCGGCTCTTTTCCTTCTGTCTCCATACGCTCGTTCATATCGTCATATTCGAGGATATCTACGAGAGATCCCGGAAGGAACTCCGTATCTCCGTTGTTCTCGATGCGGATCTTCTTGAGCATCTGGCGTACGATCACTTCGATATGCTTATCATTGATCTCAACACCCTGCAGTCTGTATACACGCTGTACCTCGCGGAGCATGTAATCCTGTACTGCCTCTACGCCTTTGATCTTCAGAATGTCATGCGGGTTTACGCTACCTTCGGTCAGCTCATCACCGGCTTCAAGATATACACCATCCACAGGTTTGATCCTGGAACCGTATGGGATCAGGTATGTCTTAGACTCACCCGTTTCATTATTTGTCACAACGATCTCACGTTTCTTCTTCGTATCGCGGATAGACGCTACACCTGCGATCTCAGTGATGATAGCAAGACCTTTCGGCTTTCTCGCCTCAAAAAGCTCCTCGACACGTGGAAGACCTTGTGTGATATCTCCACCGGCAACACCACCGGTATGGAAGGTACGCATGGTCAGCTGTGTACCCGGCTCACCGATTGACTGGGCAGCAATGATACCAACCGCTTCACCAACCTGTACCGTCTCACCGGTAGCAAGGTTTGCACCGTAACATTTTGCACAGATACCAATGTGTGAACGGCAAGTCAGGATCGTACGGATCTTGATCTTCTCGTACGGTTTTCCGTCTGTATTTACGCCCTCTTTCATAATACGGGCTGCACGCTTCGGTGTGATCATATGGTTTGCTTTTACGATCACTTCACCATCTTTATCGCGGATCGTCTCACAGGAAACTCGTCCTGTAATACGTTCCTGAACACTCTCGATCTCCTCACGGCCATCTGTAAATGATTTTACATACATGCCCGGAATCTCATCTTTGCCTGCGCAGCAGTCAACTTCACGAATGATCAGTTCCTGGGATACGTCTACAAGACGTCTTGTCAGGTAACCGGAATCGGCTGTACGAAGTGCTGTATCGGACAGACCTTTACGAGCACCATGGGCAGACATGAAGTACTCCAATACGTCAAGTCCTTCACGGAAGTTTGACTTGATAGGAAGCTCAATGGTATGTCCCGTTGTATCGGCCATAAGTCCACGCATACCTGCCAGCTGTTTGATCTGCTTGTCGGAACCACGGGCTCCGGAGTCAGCCATCATGAAGATGTTGTTGTATTTATCCAGTCCGTCAAGCAGGGCTTTTGTCAGGATATCATCTGTCTCTTTCCATGTCTCAACGACTTCTTTGTAACGCTCTTCCTCTGTGATAAGACCACGCTTGTAGTTTCTTGTGATCTTGTCAACCGTATCCTGAGCTTTCTGGATCAACTGCGGTTTTTCAGGCGGCACTGTCATGTCAGAAATAGATACGGTCATAGCAGCCCTTGTGGAGTATTTGTAACCGGTTGCCTTGATGTCATCGAGAACTTCAGCGGTCTTTGTTGCGCCATGGGTATTGATGACTTTTTCAAGGATCTGTTTTAAGCCTTTCTTTCCAACCAGGAAATCCACCTCAAGCTTTAATTCATTGCCCGGGATAGTACGGTCTACAAATCCAAGGTCCTGCGGAAGGATCTCATTAAACAGGAAACGGCCTAATGTGGATTCTACTGTTCCGTCTACCACGCGTCCGTCTTCCATCTTCTTTGTCATACGGACTTTGATGCGTGACTGCAGTGTCAACGCTTTATTCTCATAAGCGAGAATCGCTTCATTTACATCTTTAAAGTATTTTCCTTCTCCAAGTGCTCCCGGTCTCTCCTGTGTCAGGTAATAAATACCAAGGACCATATCCTGAGACGGAACAGCCACAGGACCACCGTCAGACGGTTTCAGCAGGTTGTTCGGAGAAAGGAGCAGGAAACGGCATTCTGCCTGAGCTTCCACAGACAGCGGAAGGTGGACAGCCATCTGGTCTCCATCGAAGTCCGCATTGAATGCAGTACATACAAGGGGATGAAGCTTGATTGCCTTACCTTCTACGAGAATCGGCTCAAATGCCTGAATACCAAGACGGTGCAGTGTAGGAGCACGGTTCAGCATAACCGGATGCTCTTTGATTACTTCTTCCAGCACGTCCCAAACCTCCGGCTGGAGACGCTCTACCATTTTCTTTGCATTTTTAATATTGTGTGAAGTTCCGTTTGCTACCAGTTCTTTCATAACGAAAGGCTTGAACAGCTCGATAGCCATCTCTTTCGGAAGACCGCACTGGTAGATTTTCAGTTCCGGTCCTACAACGATAACAGAACGTCCGGAATAGTCAACACGTTTACCAAGAAGGTTCTGGCGGAAACGTCCGGATTTACCTTTCAGCATATCGGAAAGTGACTTCAGTGCACGGTTTCCGGGGCCTACTACAGGACGGCCGCGGCGGCCGTTATCGATCAGTGCATCGACTGCTTCCTGCAGCATACGTTTTTCATTGCGGACAATGATATCCGGAGCTCCAAGATCGAGAAGCCTCTTCAAACGGTTGTTTCTATTGATGATCCTGCGGTACAGGTCATTTAAGTCTGATGTAGCAAAACGTCCGCCGTCCAGCTGTACCATAGGACGAAGATCCGGCGGGATAACCGGGATAACAGTCATAACCATCCACTCCGGGCGGTTTCCTGACTCGCGGAAAGCCTCAACAACTTCCAGTCTCTTGATGATTCTGGCACGTTTCTGTCCGGTAGACTCCTTGAGGCCTTTCTTTAGCTCCTCAGACTCTTTTTCCATATCGATTGCTTCCAGAAGCTCTTTGATGGACTCAGCACCCATGCCTGCACGGAAGCTGCTTCCCCATTTTTCCCTTGCCTCCTGATACTCTCGTTCCGTGAGCACCTGCTTGTACTGCAGGTCTGTAGCTCCCGGATCAAGAACAATATAGTTTGCAAAATACAGGACTTTCTCCAGTGTACGCGGGGAAAGGTCCAGCATAAGTCCCATTCTGGAGGGGATTCCCTTGAAATACCAGATGTGTGAAACGGGGGCTGCAAGCTCAATGTGGCCCATACGCTCTCTACGAACGCTGGATTTTGTCACTTCTACGCCGCATCGGTCGCAGACTACGCCTTTATAACGGATCTTTTTATATTTTCCGCAGTGGCACTCCCAGTCTTTGCTCGGTCCGAAAATACGCTCGCAGTAAAGACCGTCACGCTCTGGCTTCAATGTTCTGTAATTGATTGTTTCCGGCTTTGTCACCTCACCGTGGGACCATTCCCTGATCTTGTCAGGAGATGCAAGGCCTATCTTGATTGCATCAAACGTCATCGGCTGATACACTTCATTGTTTGTTGTCTCTGGCATTGATGGTACTCCTTTCACACGCTACTCTTCGTCAAAAGTTTCTTCCAGGTCTAAAAAGTCATCGTCACTTTCCTCTTCTGCCACATCTACAAGCTCCTCGCCGTCAAATTCCTGCTTGCTGAAACCGTAGCTGCCAAAAGACTCTTCTTCTTTATCGCGGTATTTGCGGTCACCCTCAATGACAGAACGGAGGTCTGTATCGCCATAGTCGACAGATTCCATCAACTCAACCTCTGTATTGTCATCTCTGAGTACCTTAACGTCAAGACCAAGCGACTGAAGCTCTTTAAGAAGCACCTTAAAGGATTCCGGAATACCCGGTTCAGGGATGTTGTCTCCCTTGATAATTGCTTCATACGTCTTCACACGTCCCACAACGTCATCAGACTTCACGGTCAGGATCTCCTGCAGCGTGTAGGATGCGCCGTATGCCTCAAGTGCCCAAACCTCCATCTCTCCGAAACGCTGGCCGCCGAACTGGGCTTTACCACCCAGAGGCTGCTGTGTAACAAGAGAGTAAGGACCGGTAGAACGTGCATGGATCTTATCGTCTACCAAGTGGTGCAGCTTCAGGTAATGCATGTGTCCGATGGTAGTCGGACTGTCAAAGTATTCTCCCGTACGTCCGTCGCGGAGAAGCACTTTACCATCTCTTGAAATCGGAACGCCCTTCCAAAGAGCCCTGTGGTCTCTGTTTTCATACAAATAATCCAGCACTTCCGGAAGCAGTTCGTCCTCATGCTTTTCTTTAAATTCATCCCACTCCAGATTTACGTAATCATTTGCTAAATCAAGAGTGTCCATAATATCTTTCTCGTTCGCTCCATCAAATACCGGAGTTGCCACATTAAATCCAAGTGCCTTTGCTGCAAGGCTGAGGTGGATCTCAAGCACCTGCCCGATGTTCATACGTGACGGCACGCCCAGCGGGTTCAACACGATATCCAGCGGACGTCCGTTTGGAAGGAAGGGCATATCTTCTACAGGAAGTACACGGGAAACAACACCCTTGTTTCCGTGACGTCCGGCCATCTTATCACCAACGGAGATCTTTCTCTTCTGTGCAATGTAAATACGGACAGCCTGATTTACGCCGGGAGCCAGCTCATCACCGTTCTCACGTGTAAATACTTTTGCGTCAACTACGATTCCGTATTCACCGTGTGGTACTTTCAGGGAAGTATCACGGACTTCACGAGCCTTCTCACCGAAGATCGCCCTTAAAAGACGCTCTTCTGCAGTCAGCTCCGTCTCTCCCTTCGGAGTAACTTTTCCAACCAGAATATCACCGGCACGGACTTCAGCTCCGATACGGATGATACCTCTCTCGTCGAGATCCTTCAGCGCATCGTCACCCACACCCGGAACGTCCCTTGTGATCTCTTCCGGTCCCAGCTTCGTGTCGCGGGATTCTGCCTCATACTCTTCAATATGGACAGATGTATAAACATCATCCATAACCAGCTTTTCACTGAGGAGTACGGCATCCTCGTAGTTATATCCTTCCCAAGTCATGAATCCGATCAGCGGATTCTTTCCAAGGGCGATCTCACCGTTTGATGTGGAAGCACCGTCTGCGATCACATCGCCTTTTTCTACGCGGTCTCCCTTGTATACGATCGGCCTCTGGTTGTAGCAGTTGCTCTGGTTGCTTCGAACAAACTTCATCAGATGGTATTCTTCACGCTGTCCGTCATCTGTGCGGATAACGATCTCTTTTGAAGTAGAACGCTCTACGATACCGGAATTCTTTGCAACTACACATACACCGGAGTCAACCGCTGTTTTTGTCTCCATACCGGTTCCAACAACAGGCGCTTCTGTTGTCAAAAGCGGAACGGCCTGACGCTGCATGTTGGATCCCATCAGGGCACGGTTTGCATCGTCGTTCTCCAAGAATGGGATCAAAGCCGTAGCTACCGAGAACACCATCTTCGGAGACACATCCATGTAATCAAACATGCTGCGCTCGTACTCCTGTGTCTCTTCACGGTAACGACCGGATACATTCTTATGGATGAAATGTCCCTCTTCGTCCAGCGGTTCGTTCGCCTGTGCTACATGGTAATTATCTTCTTCATCTGCTGTCATATAGACAACTTCATCGGTAACCCGCGGGTTCTTTGGATCTGTTTTATCGATCTTACGGTACGGTGCTTCTACAAAACCATACTCATTGATCCTTGCATACGTAGCCAGTGAGTTGATCAATCCGATGTTGGGACCTTCAGGGGTCTCAATAGGGCACATTCTTCCGTAATGGGAGTAGTGCACGTCTCGAACCTCGAATCCGGCACGGTCTCTGGAAAGACCGCCGGGACCAAGTGCAGAAAGACGTCTCTTATGGGTCAGCTCACCAAGTGGGTTGTTCTGGTCCATGAACTGAGACAGCTGGGAAGAACCGAAAAATTCTTTTACCGCTGCCGTCACCGGCTTGATGTTGATCAATGACTGCGGGGAAATACCTTCGATCTCCTGTGTTGTCATACGTTCACGTACTACTCGCTCCAATCTGGAAAGACCGATACGGTACTGGTTCTGAAGCAGTTCACCTACCGCACGGATACGGCGGTTGCCCAGATGGTCGATATCGTCATCTGTACCAATGCCATACTCCAGATGGATGTTGTAGTTGATAGAAGCAATGATATCTTCCTTTGTAATATGCTTCGGAATCAGGTCATGGACAGACCTCTTGATCGCATCTTTGATATCATCGATATTATCATTTTCTTCCAGTATTTTTTCAAGGACCGGATAGTATACTAATTCTGTAATACCAAGGTCGCGCGGATTGCAGTCTACAAAGTTTTTCAAATCTACCATCATGCTGGAGATAACTTTGACATCGCGCTCCTCTGTACGGATCATAACGTAAGGAACGGCTGCATTCTGGATCTGGTCAGCCAGCTCACGTGTCACCTCAGTACCTGCTTCTGCAATGATCTCGCCGGTAGTCGTGTCAATCACGTCCTCGGCAAGGATCTGGCCGTTGATACGGTTGCGAAGCATCAGCTTTTTATTGAATTTATATCTTCCGACCTTTGCCAGATCGTAACGGCGCGGGTCAAAGAACATGCTCATGATCAGGCTCTCTGCACTCTCTACTGCAAGGGGCTCGCCCGGACGGATCTTCTTATACAATTCAAGAAGACCTTCTTCATAGCTTTCTGATGTATCTTTTGCAAGTGTTGCGACAATTTTCGGTTCTTCACCGAACAAATCTATAATTTCTGCATTGGAACCGATGCCCAGTGCACGGATCAGAACAGTAACCGGAACCTTTCTTGTTCTGTCGACACGCACATAGAAAACATCGTTGGAATCTGTTTCATACTCCAGCCATGCACCGCGGTTCGGAATCACGGTACAGGAGTAAAGCTCTTTACCTAATTTATCGTGAGCGATGGCATAGTAAATGCCGGGGGAACGTACCAACTGGCTGACGATAACACGCTCCGCACCGTTGATCACGAATGTGCCGGTAGCTGTCATCAGTGGAAGATCTCCCATGAAAATATCATGTTCGCTTATCTCATCATTTTCTTTATTATGGAGACGAACCCTTACTTTCAGCGGTGCTGCGAACGTAGCGTCACGCTCTACGCACTCTTCAATCGAGTATTTCACATCATCTTCACATAACTTGAAATCCACAAATTCAAGGCTCAGCTTGCCGCTGTAATCCTCGATCGGAGAGATATCATCAAAGACTTCTTTGAGCCCTTCATCCAGAAACCACTGGTAAGAGTCCTTCTGAACTTCAATAAGATTCGGCATTTCAAGGACTTCTTTCTGACGTGAATAGCTCATGCGAAATCCTTTCCCATTTGTAATAGGACGTATCCTGTTTTTCTCCATTGATGTTTCACCTCTGTTCTTTCTGCAGTCTGATTCAACTTTTGGGCATAGTTATGCCATAGGGCATAATCCTGCACAATAGTGCAAACTACACTTTAACACAATCTTTAAATTCTGTCAACAATAATTTAATAGAAAATCCAAAAATTTCACCTGTTTTTTCTCCAAAAACGTGAAAAATCCGCTTTACAAGGCCTGATTTCCAGACCGTGCAAAACGGATTTTCGTTAATTTCACGAAAAAACTTCTTAATTATATAGAATCTTCTATAGGGCTGTTTTTTCGCATTTTCCTCGCACGCGTTGCACCTTCCTCCTCTTACGAGCCGTGCGAACTCGGAACCTGCTCCGCAGCTTCCTCGTACGCGGGCTGTCGCCCTATAAAAATAAAAAGGCACGCAGACGGAAATAAATTTCCGTCTGCGTGCCTTTATTATTTTTGCACGGCTCGTAGCTTATCGCGATTATTTTAATGTTACTTTTGCGCCTTCTGC
>JALFIB010000005.1 GCA_022776305.1 Lachnospiraceae bacterium | reverse complement strand
CATAGCAATTAAAGTATTAGGGTATTTTTCCAGATTTTTGTTCATATACTTTAGGTAATCCTTCTGGTAGATATCATCCTGATGGGTAATTGTCACAAACTCCGTTCCTGACTGATCATATGCATAATTCCAGTCATCCTGCAAACTGCTTTTACCATCTCTTACATAATATGACAGTCGATATTTCTTTGCCAGATTTTCAATATAGGTATTCGGAGTAGATGTACATACAATCACACTAGATTTCAACGATTGATACACCACTGACCGGATACTCTTCTCCAAATAAGGAGATTCACCATACGCACATACTGCAAAGGTATGACTGATCATAGATTTTAAACCGCCTTTTTATTTCTTCTTATACGCTTAATACCATGAAAAAACATAATTCTCTCATCATAACAACTATTACATTATACCAGAGTCTTTCCAAAAGATAAACCCTGTAGTTTCTTAAAAATCAGAAAACAGTAGATGGAAACAATAAATTTAATCCCCACAGGGTTTGCAGTAACTTAAAACTCAAATATACATTTCATACCTGCTTTTTACGCACAATTCCACCACCTATCATTCGCTTTCTTTGCATCATCACACAGGCAGCACCTGCATATATACTAATTGCTAATTCTCTATACGTAAACCAATGATGAATATAAGAATGATTATTCAGCACACCGTACCAAACAAGAGGAAAAATAGCCACCAATCCATAAGTTATGTACAAATGGATGTTTATTTTTTTATTCTGGATCACATTCACGATCCATACCATGATTATAATCAAAACAGCTATAATCCATGAAATCTGTAAAGAACTTTTGATTTGCCTGAGCAGGATATCAAAATAAGTAAATGTTGTATCTGGGGTACTGGAAGACATTCTCCCCTGTGCAGCACTCAATGCATTTTGTACAACATTTTCCCCTATTATAATGCTTCCGATTCCCCATTTTAAAACCCACATGCCAACGTATCCTATAGCCCAAGATAATGATAGTAAAAAGATTCTACATATGTTTTTCCATATACTCTGAGAATCATTTAACGTTAGCCACAAGACAAGTGGTATGCCCAGAGATATTAGAGGAAAAGTCAGTAAATCTAAATATGATGTCATAGCTCCCACAACGACAAAAAATATTGACAATAAATATCTTCTCCATTATGTTTTTCTTGCTTCTTCAAAATAAAAAGCATTGCACAAAACATTACAGTAATGACAGAATTAAACTGTAGAGACAGCATGTTTGCAACCGGATTCAAAAAAATCCAGACAAGAAACGTTGGAAATACCATCTTTTTGTTCTTTTCTGCCATCTGCACAATTACAAGGAGAAACAATCCCAGTTGTAAAAACATTAAAAGACTTCTAATCTGCCCATAATTAAAAAACAGTAAAAGTGGTTTTAGAAATACTAAATAACCATGCCAATATCTTGCATAGGATATACTATATGTATCAGTTCCGTCATCCTTAAATACATATAGCAATGTGTTCTTCGTATTGGCCCCCTCTTTCTCAAGCCTCGAAGCACATACTGCATCTTTCCATACATTTCCAGTATTCGGATGTGAAGCGGTCAACAACATAAGGGCATCTGTGAAATTATCTAACTTTGAATTTGGTGAAGACATCACACTGATATAACTTCCTTCTTTTCCGAAAACATCACAAGATTCCTTCATCTGTACTTCCATCTTACTTGTCGGGATACAGTAAACAGCCACCAACAATATATATCCAATTAGAGCTAAGGCTATCACAATTAAAGGAATACTGATCAGTTTTTTCCAAAAAAGCTTTTTTCCTAGTGATTTACTCATATGAAAAACTCCTTAAAATGAAAATAAAATTTCAATTGCCTGCAAAAGGGAGCATACCAGAATAATTACTTTTATTCAACTGTTAAAATCAAATATTTGTACATAAAAATCTCAGAGACAACCTTCTTATGAATCATCTCTGAGATATTGTACCAAACATTTTCACATGTGCTCATATTGTATATAGTATTTCATTTTGTGTCAATAGTTTTTCTTGCTGATACCTCTTCATTTCATCCCTTTTCCTACTCTCTCCCCCATTTTTACCTTCGTCTCTATCCCCTGCCTTGTATGCTCCACGTACACGCTTTCCGGCATCACTTTTCCCTCCTGTGTCAGAACCACGATAGTGGATCCACCAAAGGCAAAATTTCCTTTTTCCTCACCGCGGTACACGCTGCAGGGGCCATTCTCTTTGTTTTCTATCTTTCCTACCAAAAGTGCTCCCACTTCCATCATAAGGATCGTGCCAAAGCGCTCGGTTTTTATGAGGCAGTATTCCCTTGCGTTTTCTTTGTAGATTGGGTAATGGTCATTGGCAATGGGATTGACGGTATGAAAAATACCCGGAATGCGGATGTTTTTTGATTTTATTCCACCCTCCGGGTAAATATAGCGATGATAGTCATCCACACAGAGGCGGTAAAGCCACAGCTTTCCGTCGAGGAATCTTTTTGCAAGAGAACTGTTTTTCAGCAAGCTTTCCAAAGTATAATGGGTATGCTTGATCTGAAAGCTTCCCTCCGCCGTGATGGGATACACGCTGAGCCTGCCGTCGCAGGGGCTGTTCCATGCATCTGGAGCATGGTTGATGGGACGTGCTTCCGGTTTTAGTTTGCGTGTAAAAAAATCATTGTAGGAATTAAAGCTTTGTTTTTCGCACATAGAAAGGTCTATATGGTTTGCCCGGACAAAGGGTGTAACTGCCACGGTGGACAAACGGGTGGAAAGCAGCTTGCCGCCAATTCGGGAAACCCATGGACTTACCAGCGGACGCAGAAGCATTCTGCCTG
>JALFIB010000295.1 GCA_022776305.1 Lachnospiraceae bacterium | reverse complement strand
CATTTATGCAGTGGGCGGCAACCCAATGGCAGCATCTTTCTCAGGTATCAACACAGCAAAGGTTAAATTTATCGTACATACATATTCAGGTTTGATGGCTGGTCTTGCAGGTGTTGTTCTTGCATCCCGTATGTATTCCGGGCAGCCGACCGCAGGTGACGGGGCAGAGATGGATGCCATCGCAGCTGTAGTAGTAGGTGGAACTTCCATGGCAGGTGGTTCCGGTAAGATTGGTGGTATGATCATTGGTGGTCTTATCATCGGTGTTCTGAATAATGGTTTGAACTTACTGAATGTCAACTCATTCTGGCAGTACGTAGTAAAAGGTATCGTTATTCTGCTGGCTGTTATGCTTGACTTCCTGCGTAATAAGAAGAAATAATTTCTACCCTTTTATGATTTGGGCCGTTACAATCTATATGGTTGTGGCGGCCCGTTTTTATCTCAGTCGAAGAAGACTCTTATAGGTGGTGAGTAATAATAAATATAGACAATTTTTTTGGAAAAGGTATTTCCTCAAATGAAAATTGGTATTAGAATGGTAATTGTTCAGAGCCAAGCAAAATTTCACAAAACAGATGTAAAATGCAAAGCATTTTGGAGGTTGGCTCTTAAAATAAATGAAAAGACAAATGTAGAAAAATACTCAGGAGTACGTGGTGATGGAAAACAGTAAGAAGTCCAACGCGAGAAAGGAAAAGAGATACGGTTCCGGTATTTTGGTACTGGTGCTTTTGGCTGCACTGGTTTTTATGGCTGCGGGAATTATAGGATTTTCCGGGAATGTCAGTGAAAGCGGAGAACACTCGCCTAGAATATTCGGGGCTACTTATATGACCAGAAACAATCCTTACTTCGATGTGGTACATGAGGCGATTGAAGAAGTTGTGGAAGGAAACGGAGATATCCTGATATCGCGGGATCCACAGCAGGACCAAGAAAAACAAAATGACCAGATTTTGGAAATGATCGACGAGGGGATTCAGGTGTTGTTTTTAAATCCGGTGGATTGGGAGGCAGTAAAACCTGCTTTGATTGCCTGTCAGGAAGCAGGGGTTCCGGTCTTTAATATCGATACGATCGTAAAAGATACGGAATACGTAGTGTCTGTCATAGAGACGGATAATTATCAGGCTGGCATGATCTGTGCGGAGGACATGATGAAACGGATCGACTCAGCAAAGATAGTAGTTCTGGATAATCCCATTCAGATGTCCATCACTTACCGTGTTCAGGGATTTCTGGATACCATTCAGGGCCACGATGAGTATGAAGTCATCTATCAAGAGGCTGCAGGCGGAGAGCTTGAGGTGGCGGCTAAGGTGACAAGCCAGTTTTTGGAAAAGAATATTCCTTTTGACGTGGTCCTTGGGGGAAATGATCCTACGGCCCTTGGTGCCCTTGCAGCGCTTCAACAGCACCACCAAGAAGACGGTGTTTTGATCTACGGCATTGATGGATCTCCTGATTTTAAATCCATGCTGGATATCGGCTACGTGACGGGGACCAGCATGCAAAGCCCAAAAGGGATCGGGCAGAAGGCGGCAGAGGCGGCATACCAATATCTGGACGGCGAAGAAGTGGAGCCTTATATCAGCATTGAGCCGGTTTTGATCACCAGTGAAAACTTATCTAATTTTGAAATAAATGGCTGGCAGTAGGAGATCCATATGGAAAAATGCGGCAGCATCTGGCTCCCAGGTTTTCATAGGTTTACAGTATTGATAGAGTGGGTGAGAGAGTATGGGAAAAAAACGTCAGAAACGAATGCTCACATTTCAGATCGGGCTTTTGGCAATAAACGTTGTCGTTGTGATGTTTATCAGCATTTTTATATATTTTACCACACAACAGATCTTACATAATTATGATGCCCGTGATTTTTTAGACGGTGTGGTGGCGATTCCCTGGCGTCCTTACGACAAGATATGGCAGTGTATGCTCCTGCTGTTGATCTTAATTATTTCTTTTGCGATCCGGGAATTTGTTTTTCCGAATAACAATAAAGTCGTCATTGCCACACTTGCCTGTGACATGATCGCTATTATGGGAATTCTGTATGTACAGGGCTTCAACTACAACGGGATTTTACTTCTTGTATTTGCAAATATTATCTTTAACATGAAAAGCGGAAAAGGGCGGTTCTTTTTCATTGCCGTGGCGGTGGTCAGCTTTTTGCTTGCCGACAACGATATGCTCAACGTGAATTATCGTTTTTATTCCCTTGATGTGTATTTCCATTATTATAATTCTTCTATTCAGCAGAACTTATTCGGGCTATACAGGATTTTAGAGTCATTAAATATTATTTTATTTGTGAGCAGCTGTATGACTGTCATTACGGAGCAGAACAATACCATTGATGAAGTCAATGCCCTGTATGCCCAGCTGGAGCAGGCAAATAGCCAGCTCCATGAGTATGCAGCTATGAGTGAAAAAGTGGCTGAAACAAGGGAGAGGAACCGCCTTGCAAGAGAGATCCATGACACCATCGGACACGTGCTGACCGGTATTTCGGCAGGCCTGGATGCCTGCGTTGCGTTGATCGATGTATCTCCGGAAAAGACGAAGCAGCAGCTGGAAGTGATCTCCAATGTAACACGAGAGGGCATCAAAGAGGTACGGCGTTCTGTCAATGAATTGCGGCCGGATGCGCTGGAACGGTTCAGCCTTGAATATGCCATCCAGAAAATGATCTCGGATATGACTTCCGTGTCTGACTGCAAGGTTTATTTTGCCAGCGAAGTATCAAATATGAAGTTTGATGAGGATGAGGAGATGGCAATTTACCGCGTGATTCAGGAGAGCATCACAAACGCCATCCGTCATGGAGAGGCCGATAAAATTTGGATTGCCATGAAGCATCAGGAGTCGGAGATCTTACTGCAGATCCGTGATAACGGCAAGGGATGCGATCATATTAAAAGCGGTTTTGGAACACGCCATATAAAAGAAAGAATTGGGATGCTTGGAGGAAAAGTTACTTTTGACGGAAGCAAGGGCTTTTTAGTAGAAGCAAGGATTCCTATTCGGTGGGGGGAAACGTATGATTAAAGTTTTGATTGCAGATGATCAGGAATTGATTCGGCAAAGTTTGCAGATCGTGCTGGA
>JALFIB010000282.1 GCA_022776305.1 Lachnospiraceae bacterium | reverse complement strand
ACTAAAATGTGTTATGCTTAGAAATGTATTGCAGGACCAACTTATCTGCCTCTTATTTTTCTTCAAGTGCAGAGGTTGAAAGGTAAGAAGCAGGTAAAACTAAGGTTTGCAAATCAAACTATAAGGAAGGTGAGCAATTGGAGAACTATACCAAGTATAAGTTAAAGAATAACGACGAACTGGTATCATTATTGGCCGGTAAGGATAATCTGTTCATCGTTGCTTGTAACAAATGCTTCAAGGAATTTGAGACCGTTGACGAACCAGATTGTGCTGAATTTGAAAAAATCGTCGCTGAATGCGGAAAAACAATCACGGGTAGTGCAAAGGTTGACTTTTTGTGCAACAAGACTCAGACGGAGAAAAAATTGCAGGATATGATTCCGGAAGGCACGGAAAATGTTTTTGTGATCTCCTGCGGTTTGGGAATCCAGACAGTTGCAGATTTGGCGAAGAAGCCTGTATATGCGGCCAGCAATTCTCTGAATTACACAGGTCATCACGGCATGGCGCTGACGAAAAAAAGCTGTGATGCATGTGCACAGTGTTACCTGAATGTAACAGGTGGAATCTGTCCCATCGTTGACTGTTCCAAGAGTTTGGTAAACGGACAGTGCGGCGGCGCAAAGGACGGAAAATGTGAAGTGGATTGCAACAAAGATTGTGCTTGGGAGAAGATCTACAGAAGACTGGAAAAACAGGGACGTCTGGAAGAGTTCCTGAACCAGCCGGTACAGGTACGGGATTATTCCAAGACCAATTTCAAGGTGATCAATGATTACGTAAAAGCAAGCCGTGCGGAAAGACTGGACGGCTATTATGGCGGTGTTCATCCGTCAGAGCGCAAAGAGTTCAGCGAGCATATCGCGCTGGAAAGATTCCCGGATCCGAAGACTGTGGTTATTTCCATGTCCCAGCATTTAGGTGCGCCGGCTAACCCTATCGTTCAGGTAGGCGATACGGTTAAGGTCGGACAGAAGATCGGTGAGGCAGCAGGCTTTATCAGTGCTCCTGTTCACTCCAGTGTCAGCGGTACTGTTATTGCAGTAGAACCGCGTATGCATGCTACCAGAGGCAGCGAGATGACAGCTGTGGTAATCGAATCAGACGGAAAAAATACTCTGCACGAGTCTGTTCAGCCACATGGGGACCTTGACAGCCTTACACCGGATGAGATCATCGATATCATCCGCGAGGCAGGAATCGTAGGTATGGGCGGTGCCGGTTTCCCGACATGCGTCAAACTGAAACCTGCAAAACCGGTAGATACGATCCTTTTGAACGGATGCGAATGCGAACCGCTTCTGACTGCAGACCACAGAGTCATGCTCGAGTTTGCAGATGATATTATTTTCGGATTAAAAGCAATCCTCAAGACTACAGGCGCTGAAAAAGGTATTATCGTGATCGAAGACAACAAGCCGGATGCCATCGAAGTGATGCAGGCAAAGGTTGCTGAGATCGGAAATATCGAAGTTTTCGTTGCCAAGACAAAATACCCGCAGGGTGCTGAGAAGACCTTGATCAAACGTGTCATGGGAAGACAGGTGCCGCGTGGAGGGCTTCCTGCAGATGTAGGTGTTGTAGTGGACAATATCAGTACTGTGAAGGCTATCTCTGATGCTATCCAGAAAGGTCTGCCGCTGATCGAGCGTGTTGCAACCGTGACCGGCGAGAAGATCAAAAATCCGGGTAACTACATTGTGAAGATCGGTACAAGTGTAAGAGAGATGATCGATTACTGTGGCGGTACAACAGAAGACGATGTCCTGATCAAGATGGGCGGCCCGATGATGGGATTTGAGCTGAAGGATCTGGATGTACCGATGATGAAGGGCTCCAACGGCATCATCGCTGTTGAACCGGACGAGACAGTAGAACAGCCGTGTATTAAGTGCGGACGTTGTGTAGATGTCTGTCCGATGGAACTTTCTCCGCTGTATTTCTCAAAATATGCGGATGAAGAAAATTGGCAGGGTATGAAAGATATGAATGTCATGGATTGTGTAGAGTGCAGATGCTGTCAGTACATCTGTTCCTCCAAGATCCCGTTAGTAGCTAAGATCAAAGCCGGAAAAAATGCAGTAAGGGGGATGAAGTGATATGTTAATTACCCAGTTAAAAGCAAAGGAAACGATCGTATCACTGGTTGAAGGTAAAAAAGTTTTTATCATCAACTGTCAGGGATGCAAAGAAGTTCATTTTCCGGAAAAAGAAGCGGTAGCGCTCCAGAAAGAATTAGCTGCTGATGGAAATGTGACAGGAATTTTGACAACCGACTACATATGTAATCCGGAAAACATGAAATTACGTCTCAAAAGATATGAAAGCAAGATCGAAGCTGCTGATGTAGTGCTTGTATTCTCATGCGGCGTCGGAGTTCAGACCATTGCAGAATATCTGGAAGACAAAAAAGTATATGCAGCTTGTGATACCATCCGTCTTCCGGGATTCCAGGGCGTGACTACGCTTGAGTACAATTGTGACCAGTGCGGAGAATGCTATTTGAATCTGACCGGAGGAATCTGCCCGATCACTGCCTGCTCCAAGAGTCTTGTAAACGGACAGTGCGGCGGTACAAAGAACGGTAAATGTGAAGTAGATCCCGATATGGAATGCGGCTGGGAGAGAATCTACAGGAGACTGGAAGAGATCGGCCGTCTGGATCTGCTGAAATGCCCGACTCAGGTACGCAATTACGCAACAGACGATGAAGTGTCTAAATAAAGAAACTGTTAAAATATATAAAGATTAGGAGCAATGTATAATGAAAATTACTGAGTTATTTGAACGTGGTGAATTTGTAGTTTCTGCGGAAGTAGGTCCGCCAAAAGGAATTCACATTGAACATATGCTGGAAGAAGCAAAGACTTATTTAAGTGGTGTTACGGCGGTTAACGTGACAGATAATCAGTCCTCCGTTATGCGTCTTGGTTCACTGGCAACATGTAAAGCTCTGAAAGATGAAGGAATGAATCCGATCTTCCAGCTGACCTGCCGTGACAGAAACCGTATCGCACTGCAGTCAGACATTCTGAGTGCCGCTATGCTGGGCATTGACAACATCCTTTGCCTGACAGGTGACCACACAAAAATGGGCGACCATCCGCAGGCAAAACCGGTATTCGACCTGGATTCCGTTTCCCTTCTCCACACCGTGAAACAGTTGGAATCAGGCGTTGACCTTGGCGGAAACCAGTTGGTTGGCGAGCCGCCGAAATTTGCCAAAGGTGCAGTTGTATCACCCTGCAGCGATTCTGTAGACGTACAGCTTGCAAAGATGGAGAGAAAGGTTGCAGCAGGTGCAGAGTACTTCCAGACACAGGCTGTATTCGAGCCGGAGAAATTCATCAAATTCATGGAAAAAGCAAAACAGTTCGGCAAACCGGTTCAGGTAGGAATCATCATTCCGAAATCCGTAGGAATGGCAAAATTCATGAACAACAACGTTGCCGGTGTTCATGTTCCGGATGAGATGATCGAAGAGCTGAGAGCAGACAAAGAAAAGACCAAGGCAGGCATCACAGGTGTTGAGATCGCTGCACGTATTATCAAAGAGTGTAAGCCGTACTGCCAGGGTGTACATATCATGGCACTTGGATGGGAATCCAAGGTACCGGAGCTTCTTAAGCAGGCTGGAATCTAACCGAATCAAGTAGCGAAGCGGATTGCGAAAATCCGCTTGACTCATCAAAATAAAAGAATAAAATAATTTCGGGGCAGCCACAGAAAGCTTTTAAAGCATTTCTGTGACTGCCCCACTTTTGCGTCACAGTAAAAAGAAGAAATTTCTTGTATCAAGGTTAATATAGTAGATACAGTAGAGAAGAACATAACTGTAATGAAAGGGTATATTAATCTGTTTGCGGGTGATCCGGTAGTTTTAGATTTTGGAAATTTTATTGACAAAAAGGAAATATTACGGTAATATAATGGAAATAATATGGAAGGAGGAAGCGGGAATGACAATAGAAGAAATGAAAAAACGGAAGAAAGAACTGGGATATACCAACGAAAAAGTTTCTGAACTGTCTGGCGTACCTTTGGGGACTGTCCAGAAAATTTTTGCAGGTGTGACGGAGTCCCCGCGGTATGATACGCTGCAGGCGTTAAAAGAGGTTCTGGAAAATCCGGATAGTATGGTGATGGAACCTTGTATCTCTTATGGGAAAAAGCCCGGAGAGTATACGACTGAGGATTATTATACCCTTCCTCCTGAGAGAAGGGCGGAGCTGATCGGTGGGGTTTTTTATGATATGGCATCGCCTACTCCGGTTCACCAGATGATTGCTACCGAGATCTGGCAGTCTTTAAAAAACTATATACGTTCCCAGAAAGGAACGTGTATTCCTTTTGTGGCTCCCATAGATGTGTGCCTGAATTGTGATGAGAAGACGATGGTACAGCCGGATGTGCTGGTTGTATGCGACAGGGAAAAGATTATGGATCAGTGTATATTCGGAGCCCCTGATCTTGCGGTGGAGATCTTATCCTCTTCCACAAGAAAAAAAGACATGTACTTAAAGCTGGAGCGATATGCAGCTGCAGGTGTCCGGGAGTATTGGATCGTAGATCCGGAAAAAGAAAAAGTGATGGTTTATGATCTGACAGGAGAAGGGTTTCCTGCGATTTATGGATTTGATTCCTGCATTCCGGTGGGGATTTTCTCAGGGAATTGTGAGATTGACTTTCGGGAGATCAAGGACTACATCCGTTTTATCTTTGAAAAAGAATGAGATGGAACAGGTGTCGGATCGCATAAAAAAGATAATAAGAGAGGAAAGCCATTTTTCAAAACAGAATCCGCAGCGTTGAAAAAATATGTGAAATATGCTACCATGATTTAGAAAATAAAACTTTTTTACAGATAAAATACACAAACAAAAATGGCATAAAGAGAAAGAAGGTATCAGCGTATGATTTACAGTGAATTTCAAGGGGAAAAGCTTTCCCTGCTGGGATTTGGGACGATGCGCCTGCCCCTGCTGCCCGATGGTGAGATCGATGAAGCACAGGTGGAGGAGATGGTGCGTTTTGCACTGGACCATGGAGTGAATTATTTTGATACTGCTTATCCATACCACAGCGGGATGTCTGAGCGGGTGATGGGCCGTGTGCTGAAAAAGTATCCGAGAGATACGTTTTATCTGGCCACCAAGTATCCAGGACACCAGATCAGCGACACCTACGATCCGGCAGCAGTTTTTGAAGAGCAGCTGGAAAAATGCGGTGTCGACCATTTTGACTTTTACCTTTTACATAACGTTTATGAGAACTCTATAAAGACTTATATGGATCCCAAGTGGGGGATTCTGGACTATTTCAAGGAACAGAAACGTCTGGGACGTATCCGGCATCTTGGCTTTTCTACCCATGGCAGCCTTGATACCATGGAGGAATTTCTCAATTACTGTGGAGAGGACATGGAGTTCTGCCAGATCCAGCTGAATTATCTGGATTGGACGCTGCAGGATGCAAAAGCAAAATATGAAATGCTGACGAAACGGGGCATTCCTGTATGGGTCATGGAACCGGTGCGAGGCGGAAAGCTGGCAAGCTTAAACGGTCCTATGGAAGAAAAACTGAAAGGAATGCGTCCGGAGGAGTCCATCCCTGCTTGGGGTTTCCGTTTCCTTCAAGGGCTGCCCAATGTGAAGATGGTATTAAGCGGTATGTCAAATATGGCGCAGATGGAAGACAATGTGGGAACTTTTGATGTGCGGAAAACTCTGTCAGAGGAAGAAGAGTCGGCCCTTCTGGGTATTGCAGAGGGATTGAAGAATTCCATCCCTTGTACCGGCTGCCGTTATTGCTGCGACGGATGTCCTATGGAATTGAATATCCCCATGCTCCTTGCCACTTACAATGAGATAAGATATGCTCCGGTTACAAATTCAATCATGCGTATTGAGGCATTGCCGGAGGATAAGAAGCCGACTGCTTGTATCGGCTGTGGCCAGTGTACGGAGATTTGCCCGCAGCATATCGATGTACCTACAGAATTGAAGAATTTTGCAGAGGCGCTTACCAAGATCCCCAGCTGGGCTGAGATCTGCCGGCAGAGGGCAGAAGCCCAGAAAAAGTGAAATAGTCTGATATAGAAAAGAATAGCTGCTCAAGGCGGCACAGCCGGACGGAAAAGCTGCTGAAAACGAATCGAATTAGGAGGCTGACGGATGGAAAAAATGAAACTGGCAATTTTAGGTGCAGGTAAGATCGCGGCTACCATGGCAAGTACGGTCCGAGAGATGGAAGAAGTGGAGCTGTACGCCGTTGCAGCTCGAAAATTAGAAAAAGCGCAGGAATTTGCAGATACATACGGTGCAAGAAAAGCGTTTGGCGGGTATGAAGAAATGCTGAAAGATGAGGACATTGATCTGGTGTACGTTGCCACACCTCATTCTCATCACTTTGAACATGCAAAGCTGTGTATCCAGTATGGCAAGCCGGTGTTATGTGAAAAAGCATTTACCCGGACGGCAAAAGAAGCAGAAGAATTACTTGCTTTTGCTAAAGAGAGAGGCGTTTTTATCACAGAGGCAATGTGGGTCCGCTATATGCCTATGACGCGCACCCTTTTGGAGATCCTGAATTCAGGAAGGATCGGGGCGGTGACGGCCCTGACCGCAAATCTAGGGTATTCCCTGATGGATGTAGAGCGGATGGTCCGTCCGGAGCTGGCTGGCGGTGCCCTGCTTGATCTGGGTGTTTATACACTGAATTTTGCCACTACCGTATTCGGAGATGATATCAAAACTTTTTCTTCGGCTATGGTTCCACACGATACAGGAGTGGACAAGCAGGAATTTATCGATCTTACATACGCAGACGGTAAGGTTGCCGGATTATTCAATACCATGCAGAACACGACAGACCGCAAGGGATATATTTACGGGACGAAAGGCTACATGGTAGTGGACAATGTAAACAATTATGAGGCGTTCCACATCTACAATGAACAGTATGAATTAGTGGAGACCATAGAGAGGCCGAAGCAGATCTCGGGTTACGAGTATGAGGTGCTTGCATGTAAGCGTGCTCTGGAAGAAGGGAAGCTGGAGTGTGAGGAGATGCCCCATGCACATACCATGCGTATCATGAAACTGATGGATCGTATCCGTGAATCCTGGCAGTAAGATATGTTATGCGCTTTCACAATGCCATGGATGTTTGTAACTATTCGTAAGGTGGCTCGAATAGTTACGAATGCTTTATAAAAAGTAACTGTTTTAGGCAGTTCCATATTTATATTTATCATAAGGGAGGATTTTACCATGAGAACAATTAAAGCAAAACCGATTACCGTTGAAGCATTCCACAAATTCGGAAACTTCACAGACCTTTTGAACCCGGAAGGCTACAGCCTTGGCGATTTCTATCAGGACAGGCTTCTGATGCATTTTTCAGCTAGAATGCAGGCTGCATTTTCCCCGCTTCTGATCCACAAAGCAGAGCATATGGTGGTCAGCCAGTCTGAATTCCACAACTATACACAGGAATCCATGCTGTGTCTGGATGACGATATGATCCTTTACGTTGCTCCGGCAAGCAAAGAGCCAATTCCGGAATATTCTGAGGCATTTATCGTACCGAAGGGAACCATGGTATGTTTGAACACAGGCGTTTGGCATCTGGCTCCCTACGCAGTAAACAAAGAGACGGCACACGTCCTGATCGTGCTTCCGGAGAGGATTTATAACAACGACTGTATCGTTATGGATTACACAGAAGAGCAGAAATACGAGATCGTGTTATAAAAGATGCCAGGGTCAAAAGTCATTAACCACGATGCGCTTGCGCAAGAGTGGTTATATGACTTAATGACCCGCCCAAATATGAGAATAAAAGTGGGGTGCATACCCCACGATATCCGAATATTGGGCAGGATTGTGGGATTGCGGAGCACGAAACAATCCGTATGGCATCTTTTGACCTTAACACCATAAAATGAATATACAAGCAGGCGGCCGGCACAGATAGGAGGGATAAAACCCTGATACCTATCCTTTGTGCCGGCCGCTTGCTTGTATTAATAATTGTTCAGAGCCAAATAAAATTACAAAAAACTTATTATTGGTAGCACACTACCGGATAACCGATGGTTACGGTATTGTAGATCAATTCTGCCGCATCCCGGGGCAGGTTGATGCAGCCGTGGGAACCGTTGGTAAGATAAATATCACCGCCAAAGCTGCTGCGCCACTGGGCGTCATGCAGGCCGATGCCGCCGTTAAACGGCATCCAGAAATCCACAGGGGAACTGTAGCCCGGACCGTTCAAGACTGCCGGTGACTGTTTATAGTATATGCTGTAAACACCGCCCGGCGTTTGGCGGTCCGTATTGTATGTACCGGAAACGCAGTCCGTTTCAAGAAGCTTCTTCCCATTTTTATAAAGCCATACTTTTTGGTTTTCCAGATCCACTTCCACGTAACTGTCCCCGATGTCGCTGCCCTCTCCAAGCTCGTTCCCTTTATGGGACCAGAGAGGAGAAAGTGTCTTGGGTGTGGTTAACGTGAGGGAATCCTGAAGAAGCTGCAAGGTGGCAGACGCATCCAGCTTCCATCCGAAATTACCTTTATAGAGGGTGATCTCATTGCCGTAACTGGTGCGGAACCTCCGAGGATTTCCCTGTGTATCATATTTTTGTGCAAGCTGTTCCACAAAAGAAGAGAGATAATCAGGATCCAGAATCAGCTTGTGGTCTTCGGTTTCTGTCATGCGCTGGGCAAGGTCACTGCTGCGCAGGATCTCATATTCTGAACCGAATTTTAAGGCAAGGCGCAGGCTTTCAAATTCCCCGTCTTCTGCGTATGGATTTATCAAGTCAGTATCTGCCACATCGGCAGAGCTGATCCATGTCTCATTTAAAATCCACTGCTGGCTGGAAGCTCCGGTATAATCACTGAGAACGACCTCGGATCCCAAAAAGGGATCGGCGGACCCGAGGGTTAAATATTTCCCCTGGCGCGACTGGATAAAATAAGTGCCATCTCCTGCACTTTTCAACTGCCAGCACTGGGATTTGGCATAATTCTGGGATTCTGAGTGTTCAAGGGCTGCCATCGCCACAGAAGAACCTTCCCCAGACACAGTCAAGGCATCACCGGAATGAAGGGCTGTGAATCGGCATGCAACTCCCGGCAGGTCTTCCAGATAAAATTTCTGCTGATTGACGTCTAAAGAATGATACATTTGAAGTGAACGGCTGTCAGAATCTTGCACCGTGCAGTGTTTTATGTCCAATACAAAATCTGGATCGGCTGCACTTGCGATTTCATAGATGCCCTGAGGAGCATCTGCGATGGAGACAAGGGACATTTCGGGGGTATCTGATGCGTGGAGCGAATCTGCGGCAAAGTTGGGACTTGCTGCTAAGAAAGATAGTCCAAGGGCGCTGCCGAGTGCGATGGTTCCTGCGAGGCAGAACCTACGCAGGCTGGAACGGTAAAACATAAGAAAAGTCCTCCGGATTACGTTTTTTTATTAATACAATGTCAGGATTGTGGGAGTGCGAAGCAAGGAACAATCCGTATGGCATCTTTTGACCCTTAACATCATGCCATGTTAGTATTTTCTATTTTACCATAGAAAAATAAAGGAGCAATGAGTAATTTTATTTTTTCAGGAAATATTTTCGAAAAGGGCTGCGGGATTTACTAATATTTGTTTTTGTGCTATGATAACGAAGATACTCTTACGGGAAATATCCAAAGATGCAGTGGACGTGGATGGTTAAGAAAGGAAAAAACAGATGACGGTAAAGGACGGAAACCAAATTTCGGGAAAAACCGGATGCATTGGGGAAACCAAATGGGTGGAAAAAACCAGATGTATGGGGAAAACCAAATGGATGGTGAAAAAAGCAGGCCTTGTATGCGGCTTTATGGCAGCAGCTTCCCTTTTTCTTGGAGGATGTGCCATGGGAGGCGCAACGGGGAAAAAGACAGTTCAGGGAATCAGCGCACTGGAATCTGAGGATTACCATCAGGCACAGAAGCTTTTTGAGGAGGCGGTAAAGGAAGGGGAAGAAGAAGTCCTGGCATACCGCGGCCTTGGAATGGCTTATATGGGACTGGCAGAGTATGAAAAGGCAGAGGAAGCCTTTGAGATCGCATTGGAATATACCGATGACCGTATGCCGGAAAATACACAGGATATCCAGCTATATCTGGCTACGGTGCAGTACAGGGAAGAAAAATACGAGGATACAGTCACTACCTGTGATGGGATATTGGAGAATGCGTCGAAAGGAAATGCGGACGCTTATTTCCTGCGTGGTGCCAGTTATCTCCACGAAGGACTGCAGGAGGACGCATCAAAGGACTTTGATGCGGCCGTATCCCTCACGCCGACAGATTATGATCTGTATCTGAATATATATGAATGTTACAATCAGCAGAATCTTTCCGGCCTTGGCGGGGAATACTTACAAAGTGCCTTAAATATTCAGGGGAATGACATGGAACATTCTTATAACCGCGGAAGGATCTATTATTATCTGGAAAATTATGAGCAGGCCCAGAGCCAGCTGATCGGTCCGGTGGAGCAAAAGTACGAACCGGCCATGTACCTGATCGGAAAAGTATATCTTGCTCAGGAAGATTTTGAACATGCACAGGCCATTTACCAGCAGATCCAAAGTGAGTTCGGGGAAAGCGCGGAAGTATATAATGGACTGGCTTTATGCGCCATGGAAAACGGTGATTATGATTCAGCCCTGACCTATATCACTCAGGGGCTTTCTCTGGACGGAACAGAGGGAAAACAGGAGTTGTATTTTAATGAGATCGTTGCATATGAAAGAAAACTGGATTTTGCAACGGCGAAGGCAAAGGCACAGGAGTATATCCAGAATTATCCCAGCGACGAAGCAGGGCAAAAAGAGTGGGTATTTTTATCCACAAGATGAGAACCTGTGGGCGAAAGGAATTTTGAATAAATATGGTTGAATTTGAAGAAATCCGGGAAAAAGTGATCTTGGTCGGGGTACAGCAGATGTCCGGGGATGACACGGAAGAATCCGTGTACGAGCTGGGTGAGCTTGCCGATACGGCAGGGGCCCAGGTAGCAGGCACAGTGATACAGCGCCGGGAGAGCATCCATCCGGGTACGTATATAGGAAAAGGTAAGATTGAAGAAGTGCGCCAGCTTTTGTGGGAGACGGATGCCACAGGGATCATCTGTGATGATGAGCTGAGTCCTGCCCAGTTAAACAATCTGCAAAGCGAGCTGGACTGCAAAGTGATGGACAGAACCTTGCTGATCTTGGATATTTTTGCACGCCATGCCACTTCCAGAGAAGGAAAGATCCAGATAGAACTGGCGCAGCTCCGGTACAGGGCAGCCAGACTGGCAGGGCTTGGAAATTCTCTCTCAAGGCTGGGCGGTGGTATCGGCACCAGGGGACCCGGCGAGAAAAAACTTGAAATGGACAGGAGGCTGATCCGGACAAGGATCAGCCATTTAAAACGGGAACTGGATGAGGTGATCAGGCACCGGGATCTGATCCGCGCCCAGAGGAAAAAGACGGAGCAAAAGATCGTGGCACTGGTTGGTTACACATCTGTAGGAAAATCTGCGATTTTCCGGACTCTGACGGGTGCTGATGTGCTGGAGGATGCAAAATTATTTGCCACCTTGGATACTACCACTCGCGGGATCAAGCTTTCAGGCAGTCAGGAGATCCTCCTGACCGATACGGTAGGTTTTATCCGCAAGCTTCCCCATCATCTGGTAGAGGCATTTAAGAGTACGCTGGAGGAAGTCTGTTGTGCCGATATCCTCATTCACGTAGTAGATTCTTCCAGTCCCCAGATGGAGACCCAGATGCATGTGGTATATGAGACACTGCGTGAGCTGGGAGCAGATAAAAAGCCGGTGATCACCGTTTTTAACAAGCAGGACTTGTTGGAAGAGAAAAGAAATTTCCGTGATTTTGTGGCGGAACAGAGCATCTGCGGTTCTGCACACACAGGGGCAGGCATGGAAGAATTAAAAAATGCCATTACAGATGTACTGCGTGCCCAGAAGATCTATATCGAGCGGCTGTACCCCTACGAGAAAGCAGGATTGATACAGCTGATCCGCAAAAAAGGGGAGCTGCTGGAAGAAAAATATCAGGAAGACGGTATTTTTGTGCGGGCCTATGTTCCGGAAAGTATTTATATGAATATATAAGGTTCCACGATGTTTGTGGGATCTCTTAAGAGACGGCATTTATAGTTGTGCGGCATTTTCTCTACATCTAGTTGCCTGTAATAAAATTGAAACATACATCTAGTGTTTCTCCATTGACTTCCAAAGTTCGGGGTGCTATACTGATAGCCGTACCGCAATCGGTAAGATGTGAGAGATAGAAATAGATATAGGTATAAAGCAGTTTCAGGGAGGTTCTATAGTGTTTAAAGTTGTAAAACGTGATGGGCAGGTAGCAGACTTTGATCTGGCAAAAATCAGCGGCGCCATCGGAAAAGCTTTCGAGGCGGAGCAGATGGAATATAATAACGATATGGTAGATCTTCTGGCACTTCGTGTGACGGCAGATTTTCAGAAAAAGATTAAGGATGGCTTGATTGACGTGGAGAGCGTACAGGACAGCGTAGAGCAGGTCCTGATCCAGGCAGGCTATGCAGAGGTGGCAAAGGCATACATCCTTTACCGCAAACAGAGGGAAAAGATCAGGAATATGAAATCCACGATCTTAGATTACAAAGAGATCGTAAACAGCTACGTAAAAGTAGAAGACTGGCGTGTAAAAGAGAATTCCACCGTCACATATTCCGTCGGCGGATTAATTTTGAGCAATTCCGGTGCAGTCACGGCAAATTATTGGCTGTCAGAGATCTATGATGAGGAGATTGCAGATGCCCACCGCAATGCAGACATCCACATCCATGACTTATCCATGCTCACAGGTTACTGCGCAGGCTGGTCTTTAAAACAGCTGATCAAAGAAGGCCTGGGCGGGATCAAGGGAAAAATCACTTCAGCGCCGGCAAAGCATTTGTCCGTACTCTGCAACCAGATGGTAAATTTCCTCGGCATTATGCAGAATGAGTGGGCAGGGGCTCAGGCATTTTCTTCTTTTGATACGTACTTAGCACCATTTGTAAAAGTGGACAACCTGTCCTACAAAGAAGTAAAAAAATGCATCGAAGCCTTTATTTACGGCGTAAATACCCCCAGCCGCTGGGGTACGCAGGCTCCGTTTTCCAATATTACACTGGACTGGACCGTTCCGGATGACCTTGCAGAGCTTCCGGCTATTGTAGGCGGGCAGGAGATGGATTTCTGCTACAAAGATTGTAAGAAAGAGATGGATATGATCAACAAAGCCTTCATTGAGACCATGATCGAAGGCGATGCAGATGGACGTGGTTTCCAATACCCCATCCCCACATATTCCATTACAAAAGATTTTGACTGGTCAGAGACAGAGAACAATAAGCTTCTTTTCACCATGACAGCAAAATACGGGACACCGTATTTTTCAAATTATATCAACAGTGATATGCAGCCAAGCGACGTCCGCAGTATGTGCTGCCGCTTGAGGCTGGATCTTCGTGAACTCCGGAAAAAGATGGGCGGATTTTTTGGCTCAGGGGAGAGCACAGGAAGTGTTGGCGTAGTCACCATCAACCTGCCCCGTATTGCTTATCTGGCTGCAAATGAAAAAGATTTTTACCGCCGTTTGGACCATATGATGGATGTAGCTGCACGTTCCTTAAAGATCAAGAGGGACGTGATCACAAAGCTGTTGGATGAAGGACTGTATCCGTATACGAAACGTTACCTCGGATCCTTCGAGAACCATTTTTCTACCATCGGCCTCATCGGCATGAACGAAGCAGGATTAAATGCAAACTGGCTGCGTAAAGACCTCACCCATGAGGAGACACAGCAGTTCGCTAAAGATGTGCTGAACCATATGAGAGACCGCCTCGTAAAATATCAGGAAGAGTACGGTGATCTGTACAATCTGGAAGCGACACCGGCAGAGTCTACCACATACCGTCTTGCGAAGCATGACAGGGAGCGTTGGCCGGATATCATTACCGCAGGAAAGCCGGGTGATACGCCGTATTACACCAACAGTTCCCATCTTCCGGTAGATTATACATCCGATATTTTTGATGCCCTTGATATACAGGACGAACTGCAGACCTTATATACATCAGGTACCGTATTCCACGCATTCCTCGGGGAACGCCTTCCGGGTTGGAAAGCTGCAGCCACCCTTGTCCGCAAGATTGCAGAGAATTATAAACTTCCATACTACACACTGTCTCCCACATACTCCATCTGTCAGGCCCATGGATATCTGGACGGAGAGCAGGAAGTCTGCCCGATCTGTGGTGAGCGCACGGAAGTTTACAGCCGTATCACAGGCTACTACCGCCCGGTTCAGAACTGGAATGACGGAAAGACACAGGAATACGCCAACCGCAAACTGTATGACATTCCCAATTCCCGCTTGAAAAAGGAGAAAAATGCAGGAGCAGATCCCATGTACCATGCAGGGATGAATGTGACCGTCCAGATAGAGGATGAGATGGAAGAAAAGACTGGGAAATCCGGCCATGTAGCTGTAGATGCAGCCGCAGAACAGAGACAGGATGAACAGGAAGTGCGTTACTTGTTTACCACAAAGACTTGTCCTAATTGCCGCATCGCGAAAGAAATGCTGCGGGACGAACCTTATGAGCTGGTAGATGCAGAAGAAAACCAAGATCTGGTGAGCAAATTCGGCATCATGCAGGCGCCTACCTTGATCGTCATGAACGGCGGCAAAGTGGACAAATATGTGAATGCGTCCAATATCAAACGATACGTGGATAAGTTGGCATCAAACTCATAAAACGAAGGTAAGATGGATAAAAAAGAATAATGAGTATATACAGAGTACGATGTAGGATTCTAAACGTACTCTGTTTTTTTTATGTACATACCCTTTATAAAGCATTAAAACATGAAAAAAATGTCTTTTTGTGACATTTTTGTGACTTGCAATGTATATAAAGGGATAAAATAGCTTAAGAAAAGGCTGCGGGTGAAAGAAAGAAAAAACAATCATTCCGTAGTGTGATGGAACTGAGGTGGATTCTGTTGTGTGTGATGAGGAAAGGATCAGGTTTGAAAATTCTTTGATTTCAAGCGAGTTATATGGAAATGCGTATGAAGAAAGTAAAAATGCAATTATTCGGAAGCTTTTATCTTGCGAATGATGAAAAAGTCCTTGGAGAAGAGAAAATTCATTCAAATAAATTAACAAGCCTGTTGGTATATATTTTGGTAAATCGTGATTATATGTTAACTCATAGGCAATTAATCGATATATTTTGTGAGGATAAATCGAAAAATCCGGAAAATGCATTAAAAAATTTGATGTACCGTATCCGAAATGAGCTAAAAACTCTTGGTAATGAGAGATTTATCTGTACATTGCCGGGGGCGTATCGGTGGAATCCGGAAATAGAAGTTGAGACAGACTATGAACAGTTTGAATGGATGGTGAGAGATTTACATTTGTCAAAACGAGAGGAAGAAAAAGAGTATCTGTGCAGAAAGATTCTTTTATGTTATAGGGGAAATGTATCTGTCAAGCATTAAACATATCACTGTCTAAGAATACATGCGAAGCTTCTCTCAAGCAAAATGGAAATAAATATTATATCCAGATTCCTGTTGAAAATATGATTGATCCGGAAAGCGCAGAAATTACCTTGAAAGTTTCCGGAAAATTTGCTGTCACAAAGACAGTTACTTATTTATCAACGAATCCTTCAATGCAGGACATTACGTTCTATGAGGAAGACTCGCAAAAACAAAAAGAGGTAACGGTAACTGCAAAGGTAAAAGCAAGTGCGGCCAAGGTAAACGTTCAGGTATCTAAAGCAAGCAGCACAAAAGAACCTCTGGCAGGAGCTGTATTTGGAGTATATTCCGATGCGGAATGCTTAGAAGCAAAACGACTGGGAACTATCACAACAAATGAATTTGGAGAAGGTACTCCGGTTAAAGTAAACATCGGTTATAAGAATGTATATGTGAAAGAACTTACGGCACCGGAGGGGTATGTGCTGGATCCGGCTGTTTATACAGTCAGCTTGGGCACAACGGCTAAGAGTGATGGGACAGTTGAAAAGGTAGTTATGGTTGATGACACCACCAAGGTCCACATCTCCAAACAGGATTTCACAACAGGTGAAGAGATCACCGGTGCCCGTCTGATCATCAGGGATTCAGAAGGCAAGATCGTGGAAGACTGGATTACAGACGGAAAGCAAAAAGAACTTACCGGAGAACTGATCGCAGGTGAGACGTATACACTCAAAGAGATTTCAGCACCGAAAGGATACGACATTGCTGAGACTGTTACCTTTACCGTTGGAAAAGACGGAAAAATCCAGACTGTTGTTATGAAGGATAAGCTGTCTGAGGGTAACGGAGAAATTTCTGTACACAAGTATGTGAAGATGGATAACCGTTACGTGGCTGTCAGCGATACTTTCTATACAGCATTGTTCTCCGACACAGCCTGCACAAAGCGGGTAAGCAGCGTTGTTCCGTTGGAGGTAAAGGATTCTTATACCACAACGGCAGTATTTGAAAACCTTCCATACGGCACATACTATGTGGCTGAGACAGATGAATATGGCAATGTGATCTCGAAAGACACTGTCATTACATCAAATGAGATCATTGATGGAACAGTGGTACTCACACCACAGGCTGCTACGGCAAATGCAGTGATCATCAACCACGTTGACCTTCCGGCAGGTTACTATAAGTCCGGCGAGGTGACGATCAACAAGAAAGTACTTGTCAATAACACAGCCTCGAACGTAACAGATACCTTCTTCTTTGCATTGTTTGTAGATGAAGGATGTACCATGATGGCAGATTCCGGTGTGAAAGCATTGAAATTAAACAATGCATCAGAAGGAAGCGTGACATTTACAGATGTTCCTTACGGCCGATATTATGTTGCTGAGACAGACGAAAATGGTGTGCCGGTAGACAATGATTTTGAATATGCGGTAACCATTGACCATACATCATTTGAACTGAGTGAGGAAAATGATGATGTAACAGTAAGTATTACCAATGCAAAAGAAGAGGAAGAGACGGAATCAGAAACGGAAGCTAAAAAAGCTGAGGCTGTGAGGACAGGTGATTCCACTCCGGTTCTTCCATTCTTGATCCTACTGGTTGTGTCAGCAGGGCTGCTTCTCTTCTTGGGAGAGAGACGTTTTCGCCGCACACGCCGATAAGAGGAATAATCAGCACTTTGTTTAGAAGTGCGAATATTGGATATGAAAATGGAATACGTAAATAAGTAAGATAAGAATGCAGGGTATGTCAGGATGATTCTCCGGACATACTCTGTTTTTTTGACTCATATCAGTCGATAGGAGAAAACTTCAAACATCTGGAAACCCTTAAAATAAGTATTAAAATAGATTGTAAAACCCTTAAAATAAGGGTATAATAATGTAAAAGTAGAGCAGAATATGAGCCAAGGGACAAATGCACATAAAATACATGTTAGGCTCATTTGTCGGGCAACTTAGAATATAAATATGGGACGGAAAAAGAAGAAAAGGGAGAAGAATAATGAAGAATTATGCAGTGGCAGATTCTATTACGGCAGAAGCTATAAAGGGAATTCGAAAAAAGCTACAATTGACACAGTCCCAGTTTGCCGATCTAGTAAATGTTTCTTCAAAAACAGTAGAGCGATGGGAGATGGGGAAGAAGGAAATCACTGGGCCTGTTGTGACTTTAATAAAAATATTGGAGGAATATCCACAGATTGAAGAGAATTTAAAGGTTCCTGAGAGAAAATATCCTATGAGGTTGTGGTATATGTTCCGGCAGGAGATATGTACTGTCATTGATGTGGATGAGCGCATGAGAAAACTGACAGTCTATAATTATACAAATTCTATCCTGAAACGGGCATTTGGGAGGAATGATCAGCCGACTTTTGAACAGTATGAAGAGTTTTTGGAATCAAGGTGTTTTCCCAAGAGCAGAGACAAAATGAAACTAATACTGCGGGAACTGGAACTGCCCTTTTACGATCCGTTGATGATTATTGAAAAAACACAAGGCAGGATGGCAGAAGATGAGTTTTGGATAAGAATTGAGAGGTGATGGCATGGTTCAGTTGTTCTCAAAAGATGTAAAGACTATGGACAGAAATTCTTCAAAGGGAAACCAGATGAAGTGGCACAAAGAAAGTTTCTGGTACAAGGCAGATTATACGGGATACGAAGGTTTGGTAGAATATATCGTATCAAAACTGTTACACTTTTCTAATTTGCCGGATACAGAATATGTTGATTATGATACAGAAGAGATTTTATATAAAAATCGCTGTTATTTAGGTTGTCGAAGTAAAAATTTTTTACAGGAAGGATGGCAACTTATTACACTGGAACGGTTATTTCAAGGATGTTACCAAAAAAGTCTGTATCAGACAATTTTTGCTATCGAAAACAAAGAAAAACGGTTAGAGACGTTGGTAGATTACACAGTAAGGCTTACAGGACTGAAGGAATTCGGAGTTTACATGAGTAAGCTTTTGACAGTGGACGCACTTTTTCTAAATGAGGATCGTCATACGCATAATATCGCTGTTTTGCTTGATTCAGAAGGAATTTTTCATTACTGTCCTATTTTTGATAATGGAGCGGGGCTGATGGCAGATACTACCTTGGATTATCCGTTAACAGTACCATTAGAGCAATTATTTGGCAGTGTTTCGCCAAAAACTTTTTCCGGAGATTTTGATGAACAACTGGACGTGGCTGAAATATTGTATGGACAGCATTTGAAATTTCATTTTTCCCAGAAAGACATCTTGAGATATTTGGAAAAGGAAGAAAACTATTCAGACGAGATAAAAGAACGTGTTTTCAGGATTCTGTTGGAGCAGAAAAGGAAATACCTATATTTGTTTGAGTAAGAGATATAGTCATTTCACCTGTAATTCTTAAGAGAAAATGTGTTTGTCCTTTATTATGATGTATGCTAGAATGGTAGCGGAGATTTTCAGCCTTTACTAAAGGGGAAGCAAAATGACGTTTTTATCAGGAAAGTTTTTATTTTTTGTCATAGCGGCGGTGGTGTTTTATTTTCTTGTACCGCTGAAACACAGATGGATCGTGCTGCTTGTATCCAGCATGATTTTTTATGCATCGTCGGGAATCCAGATGGTGCCGTTTTTGCTGGTGACCACGGCGGTGGTTTACGGCGCTGCCAGATGGATCGATTCAGTGTATGAGAAGCGCTTGGCATACATCAAAGAACAAGGGCCGGATCGGGCAGAGAAAAAGCGTTTGCAGCAGCTGGATAAAAAGAAATGCCGAAGGATCTTGACAGGAGCCCTTGTGATCGTCATCGGGATTCTGGTTTACTGCAAGGCGGGAAGCCGTTTACTGTCAGCTCTTAGCCATGTGTTTGAAGAAGGACGGCTTGACTGGGTGAAGATCATTGTGCCCCTTGGAGTTTCTTATTATACCTTTTCTGCAGTGGGATATCTGGCCGATATTTATTGGAAGAGGGAAAAAGCGGAGCGGAACTTTTTTAAGCTCCTGCTGTTCCTTTCCTATTTTCCACATATTTTGCAGGGACCCATTGCAAGGCATAAGCATCTGGCAGGCCAACTGGTGGAAGGCCATCCCTTTGATGTAAAACGGATCAGCTATGGACTGCAGCTTGCCCTTTGGGGATATTTTAAGAAGCTGGTGATGGCGGATCGGCTTGTGATCTTTACAAACGAGGTTTTCGGGAATTTTGCAGAGTATAAAGGAGTAGTTTTCATTGTAGCGACGCTGCTCTCAGGACTGCAGCTTTACTGTGATTTTTCGGGGTGCATGGATATTGCAAGGGGAATCTCCCAGATTTTCGGCGTGGAGCTGGAAAAGAATTTTGACCATCCTTTCTTTGCCAGAAGTGCGGCAGAGTTTTGGAGAAGATGGCATATCACACTGGGGGCTTGGTTTAAGGATTACGTTTATATGCCGCTGGTGGTGTCCCCGAAGCTGGGACGTCTTTCCCGGAATGTGTCGAAAAAGCTAGGTAACCGCGTGGGAAAAGCCGTGGCGGTGGTGATACCTCTGGGATGTGTGTGGATCCTCACAGGGCTTTGGCATGGTACAGGGTACAATTACATTGCATGGGGCATTTACTGGGGAACACTGATCATTCTCTCTACCGTGTTTGCGCCGGAAATCGAGAAGCTGACGAAGCTTTTCCGGATTAATACAGAAGCGGACAGCTGGAAGGTGATCCAGATGGTGCGGACCTACTGTCTTTTTTCCTTTGGCCGGCTGCTGACTGTGCCGGGAAGCCTTCATGCCACGGCGGATATTATAAAGCGGACCATTTCATGGCACGATCTGTGGAGCTTTTTTGACGGTTCTTTGTACGGATATGGGCTGGATGCAAAAGATTTTGCGCTGCTCTTTGTCACCGTACTTATTCTGTGGGCGGTGAGCATGCTGCAGGAGAGAGGCTCTGTGCGTGACAGGATCGCAGGATATAATCTGGTTGTGCGATGGGGCATTTATTATGCGGCAATCTTTGCCATCGTGATTTTTGGGATCTATGGGCCGGGCTATGACAGCAGTGCCTTTTTATACATGGGATTTTAAACGAATCAAGTAGCGAAGCGGATTG